>CAYSUV010000024.1:0-9736 GCA_964434275.1 Hadarchaeota archaeon (SeqCode)
TATGGGGGAAGTCCAAATGGAAGCATGGAGCTTTCACTAGCGAAGATAGTGAAATCAGAGAAAAAGCAATCCAAACCGGTAAGGATGCAATTCCTATCGCAAAGGAACTTGACTGCAACACTATTGGCATCTGGCCGGGGCAAGATGGTTACGACTATCCTTTCCAGGTAGACTATGAAAAACTTTGGCGGCGAGAGATCGCAGGTATTAAGGAAATAGCTAAGTTGGACAAGGATATGAGGATTGGATTAGAGTATAAATATAAGGAACCGAGAAATCGCATTCTGATTGGAAGTGTTGGGAAAACGTTACTGTTGATAGAAGAGATAGGTTTAGATAATGTAGGAGTTGTGCTAGATTCAGGCCATGCTTTAATGAATAATGAGAATTTAGGGGGGTCTGTTCAACTTATCTCTAATTTTGATAGACTATTCAATGTTCATGTGAATGATAATTATCGAGAAGATGACGATGACATGATTGTTGGCACGATTAATCTATGGGAAACATTAGAACTTGTTTACTATCTGAAAAAAGTTGATTATGAAGGTCCAGTAGCTTTGGACATATTTCCTTACAGAGAAGATCCGGTAGAGGCGGCTAGTCTAAGTATAAAAAATTTAGAGTCAATAATCCGGATTTCAGATGAGATAAGCCCTACCCGTCTTGAAGAAATACAAGAATCTCAAGGACCGGTAGCTTCTTTAGAATTTATCCAAGATGTTTTATTCGAGTAGTTAAGAATCGCTTTTAATGTCGTAATGGAAAGTTTAAATTGTGTTTGATTTCTAAGCGATAATCTAACCAGAAAGATTTCATAACTTTAACTTTAATTGGTGTATTATGAGTTCTGCAAAAAAGTTTGTGAGGCTTGGAGTCATAGTTTTAAAAAGATTTTCGACAACTCAATTTTATACTGTCTATGCAAATGAGAGATGGGATTAGTTTGAACAATAAATATGGGATTTTCTACGCTTATTGGACCAAATCATGGAATATCAGTTTCTCAAAATTATTGAAATTCGTTTCTAAAGCTAGTGAGCTCGGCTTCGATGTTCTAGAATTACGCCCAGAGATTATTATGAACCTCTCAGACTCCGAGAGAAAGAAATTGAAAAAGAAAGCAGAGGAAGAGAAGATAGATTTTTCCTTTTGCACAGGGCTCTCTGAAGATAGGGATATATCTTCGAAAAGGGAGAAAACTAGGGAGAGAGGAATTGAATACCTTACTGATGTGATAAAAACGATTCATGATTTTGGAAGCGATATGCTTTCCGGCTTAATCTACGCTTCATGGAATCCCTCAATAAAAGGAAAAGATATCAACAAGTCAGCACACCTCAAACGAAGCGTGAACTCGATGACAAAAGTAATCGATAAAGCCGAGGCCTTGGATGTTTACTGTAATGTGGAGGCTGTGAACCGGTTTGAACAATTCTCACTTAACACTTCGAAAGAAGCAATAAATTATATTGAAAGAGTCGGAAGCTCCAATCTAAAAATTCACCTAGATACATTCCACATGAATATAGAAGAAGACGATATGCAGGAAGCAATACTAGAAGCTGGAGATAAACTAGGAAACTTTCACATAGGAGAAAATAATAGAAAACCACCAGGACGAGGAGGGCACATAGATTGGGACGATATATCTAACGGACTCAAAAAAATTAATTATGAAGGAAACATCACGATGGAGCCCTTCTTAATCCCAGGTGGGAACATAGCTAAAGACGTTAGCCTCTGGAGAGATCTGAGCAAAAATAAGAACCTGAACAAAGAAGTCGAGAAAAGCCTCAAGTTCATAAAAAGAAAAATGAACTAATAAACCAATCCTTAACAACTTAGCATTAACAGCTACAATAACAGTACTTAAAGACATCAACAAAATACCAACCGTCGGAGGAAAAATAAATCCAAAACCACGCCGAGAACGCTAAAGCACCAGCAGTCAAAGCAATTAGTACCACGCCAAATTAAGACTCTGACCGCCAACCGTTGAGTTTTAGATTTTCTTGAGCTTCTTCTACCAAGTCAATAGCTTCTGACAAATACGAGTCTTCATCAGACTTCTTTATCTCAACTTTTGGATAACCAGCTCCGTTAATGAGGCCTTTCAGAAACAAAAAATAAAAAAGAAAAAGGTTGAGATAGGGATTAATAACGTTTCGAGTTAAGCACTGGTTGGGTTCTGGACTTTTGTAAGTTATAATCCGCTGATTAATAGAAGGACCTTGGCTGGAAGCCTGTTATTTTGTGTTTTTCACTTAAGATAATTTTTTATTGCTTCCGCTGCTTTTCTACCGTCACCCATTGCTTGTATTACTGTTGCTGCTCCGGATACTGCATCTCCTCCGGCAAAGACTCCGTCTCTAGTTGTCATCCTTGTTTCTTCATCTATGATTATTCCACCCCATTCTTTGACTTGGACTCCTGGAGCGTTCTCGTAAAACACTCTGTTTGGTTGTTGTCCAATGGCTACGACTGATAAATCGAATTTTTCCTCGTGTTCTGATCCTTCGATTGGTTCGGGGTGTGGTCTTCCTGATTCGTCGGGTTCGCCAAGCTCCATATCGACAAGCTTTATTTTTTCTAGCCAACCATCTCCATCTCCAATGAATTCTTTGGGGTTTTGTAGAGTATCGAACTTGACTCCTTCTTCTTTTGCATGTTCTATTTCTTCGTTTCTGGCTGGTGAATATTCTATAGTTCTTCGGTAGACGATATGGCTTTCAGCTCCAAGTCTAAGAGCTGTTCTGGCTGAGTCCATAGCGACATTTCCAGCGCCAATTATAGCGGCTTTGTTCATCTTTGGCATCGGAGTGTCATGTTCTGGGAACTTGTATCCTTTCATCAAATTATTCCTAGTCAAAAACTCGTTGGCTGACAGGACATTGTTGAGGTTTTCTCCTTGTAATCCTAGAAACATCGGCGCTCCTGCACCAGTTCCTACATAAACCACGTCGTTTTCGTTGTGAACCTCGTCAAGGGAGATATTTCTGCCGACAATTCTGTTAGTATCTATCTTAACGCCAAGCTCAGTCAAGTATTCCAGTTCATGGTCTATTGTTTCATTTGGAAGTCTGAACTCTGGTATTCCATACCTGAGGACCCCTCCTGGTTTATGGAGAGCTTCTAAAATAGTTACATCGAATCCTTCTTTAGCCAAATCCACTGCGCAAGTAATCCCGCTTGGTCCCGAACCGATGATAGCGACTTGTTTGTCTTTCTCATTGTTTGCCTCCGGGACTTTTTCGAAACCTTTTTCTCTTGCGTGGTCCGCTATGAATCTTCCTAGCTTTCCTATATTTATAGGATCGCCTAGTTTACCCATTACACAGGCACCTTCGCACTGTTCTTCTTGTGGGCAAACCCTTCCTGTTATTGCCGGAATTGCATTAAACTTCTTCATATGGTCATAAGCTTCCTCAAACTTTCCTTCTGCAACTAGTTCGTTAAATTTGGGAATATCAACGTTCACTGGACACTCATCAACACAAGGAGAACCTTCACACTGCAAACATCTTTTAGCTTCTTTCACTGCTTTTTCAGAGTCATAACCTAACGAAACTTCATTGAAATCTTTTGCTCTCTCTTCTGGATCTCTCTCAGGAACTGGAACTCTTTCTTCATCTACATCTTTTGACAATTTTATCACCTTTTCTGCTCTCAGTCCTCTTCTTTTTCATTCTGATATCTCTCAAAAGCAAGATTTTCTTGCTCATTGTATAGATCCATCCGGTTCATAAGCTGGTCGAAGTTTACCTTGGAACCATCAAAATATGGTCCGTCTAGGCAGGCGAATTTTGTTTCTCCGTCAACTTGAACTCGACAAGATCCGCACATACCTGTCGCGTCAACCATGATAGCTCGCAGAAAAACCTTTATGGGGACATTATAAGAGTCCGCTAATTCTGATATTTCTTTTGCACTAGAGATTTGTCCTCCTGCAAATACATGATCGATATCTTCTTCTTTCAAGAGTTCCTCGATAAGTTCGACACTTGTTCCTTTTCTTCCGGCTGAACCATCTTCAGTCACTAGGTAAAATTCGTCACTTTCATCCTTTACATCTTCAATAAAATACATCATTTCTTCGGAAGGGAAGTTCATTATTTGGATTACATGATTATCTTTTTTCTTCAGCTCTTTCCCTACGTCATACATCTCGGCGTAACCGCATACTAAGTCCGCACTGCAAATTACTTGCCCATAATCTTTGATTTCCAACGGTTTTCCCATAGGTCCAATTACATCCTCTAGATAATCTCCGGATTCTAATTCGTTTAACATGTGTGATGTCTTCCCGAGTTTTTTGATAGGTACGGAAATTGTGTCTTCTGTTTTTTTGAAGACCGACATTGGTATTCTCTCCCCTTTTTCGTGAACTCTCAACACAACGAACTGGCCGGGTTTATGTTTTTTGGCAACTACTGGGGCTTCTACTTCCAGCAAAAAGTCTTCGCTATTCAGAGCTTTTTTCTGCTTTACTTCATGCATTTTTTTCCTCTTGTCTTCGTGATTGAATTGTTGGATAAGGTTATCAAGTGAGAAATTTAAGTTTTTCCCGCTTAGTCTGAGATATATCAAATAATTGAGATATATGTAGAAAGTCTCGATTGCTATCGCAAAAATTGAGAATATTAATCAATAGCTTTCTTAATTTTGTAAATTTCTATACTTTTATTTCCAGTAAATGATTGATAAAAACAGTTTTTAGTTAACTTTAAGCAAGAATTCTGATGGTTTGGATGGATATTGATTCTAGAGTCGAAAGGGTACATAGGGAGGCTCCCTTAACCGATGTTCATGCACACCCATCTTTGAAAGCTTGGTTATTTGGGCAAGATTTGTGGAACCATTCTTTTTCTCCGGGTATGTATCTTCCGTTAGGATGCAGATCTGATTTCGAAATGCTTGAGAAGGGAAATGTGGGCGTAATATGGGCCTCACATACTGTTCCGGAGTTGGAGATGCTTCGGAGAAGTTTTTTAACTAGGATAGGAACGCGTTTTTCCGGTCTATACGATAAATTGACGTCGGGTTCGGAGCTTGATCGTTTGTTTGAAATGATTGATCTTATGGAGGATGAGGCTGAGCGAAGACCGGAGAAAGTAGAAATCGCGTATTCGGTCGATGATGTTAAAAATATAAGAAAAAATGAAAAGATTGCCGTCATACATGCGGTAGAGGGGGCTAATGTCTTGGGAGGAGATCCCGAGAATATAGAAAAACTGGTTGAAAGAGGGGTAGCCTGCTTAACTCTGGCTCATTTATACCCTGATGAAATTGTAAATACTGTAAATCCTGTTCCAGAGAACTCTTTTGTTAACAAAATAATGGATTTCGAATCCCGAAAAGAGGATAGGCCCCATTTAACTGAACTTGGAAAGACTGTGCTCAAAAAAATAGAAAAATTGGACGTTGTTCTAGATATAACCCACTGCACTCCTGAAGCTAGAAAGCAAATATATGATTTTTTAGAGAAGTCTGTTCCGATAATTGCCTCCCACCAAGGAGTGAAAAAGTATAATCCGGCTCCGAGGAATTTGTCAGATGAGGAAATTCTGGAAATAGCGGATCGTGATGGGTGTGTGGGTTTGATGTTTTGTGGTTACTGGCTTGATTCCAAAAATCCGAGTGATGGTTTGGAGGCTCTTTGGAAGAATATTGAGCATATTCATGAAGTTACGGGTTCTTGGAATCATGTGATGTTCGGTACGGATTTTGACGGGTTTACGACTCCCCCTACAGGGGTTAAGGATGCTTCGGAGTTTGGGGCCGTAACTCGCATGTTATTGGAAAAGGGCTTGTCCGAAAAGTCGGTGAAAAAAATTCTCGGCGGTAATGCTATGAGGATATTAGAGGAGAGATGGGTTTAGTTTTCGTTTACAATCCAGAAATGTATAAGAATTTTAGATTTTTGAAAGATTATTTACGTTCAGAATTTTATCTAAACACCGTATGAAAGGTATTGGGACAGATAGAGAATTGTCGATCTTGTTAGAACAACACGATCTTCATCTAATTTTAATCATAGCTTTGTCGGACCTTTTACTCACAATTTACGGAATTAGTTCAGGAGCCGGTTTTGAAAAAAATCCTTTCTACGCTCCGCTTACATCCTCTTTGGGCGGAATGATTTTCGGTTTAGTTTTTTATCTAGGGATACTCTTAGTTATGAGTTATTTTTTGGCCGGAGATATTAGAAATATTTTAGCAAGTATAGTTTTTGGAATGCATGTAGCAGGTACTTTAAGTTGGGTAGAAAATATCATACCTCTGGCAGGATCGATTCTTAACATTTTCTGGTTTTTGCTAGGTGGAACGGGTGGTACAGCCCTATTTTACTGGTATTTCGCCAGGAATGAGAAAAATAATGAGAATAGTAATCAAACCTGATTAAAATGTCTCAATTTAATACCGAACGGGCAATCCGAGACATACAGGAGATGGCCTATCCACGGTTTGTTGGTACGGAAGGAGAAAGAAAAGCAGCTGGTTATATAGAAAAAGAGTTCGAAAAAGCAGGATTGGAAGTGTCAGAGGAGAGTTTTACATATTCTCTTTTGCCAGTAAAGGTTTTCAGAAAAGCTGGTCATCTTTTACAGGCTTGTTTGGTTTTATTGGTTGGATTTCTTGTTGGGGTTAGGCCGGTTTTATCGTTTGTATTTTCTATTGTTTTGTTTGTGTTTTTGTGTTTGGCTACTCAGTGGAGTAAGTTTTTGGGGTCTTCTATGAGTATTGGTACGAAACATCCGAGTCGGAATTTAGTGGCTTCTTCTGAGGGTTCTGTTTCTGAAAGGAAGGTTATTTTGATGGCGCATTATGATTCTAAAAGTCAGTTTTTCCCTATGAGGTTGAGGATTTTTATTTTGACTGTTAGTATATTTGGAAGTATGATTTTTTCCTTAGGAGTAATTGGAGCGGTTTTAGGTGTCATGGCTTTTGGTTTCTCTGTTCCCTCCTCCTTCTTTTTGTATTCCGGATTGTTCTTGTCGTTTTTTCCGGTTTCATTGGTTTTTAATAGGACTGGGAATGATTCGCCCGGAGTTGTTGATAATGCAAGTGGGGTAGCTGTAATGTTGGAGTTGGCAAGGGTTTTTTCGGAGGAACCTTCTGAGGATTTAGATTTTCAGTTTGTGGCGACAAGTGCTGAGGAAATAGGGTTGATAGGTTCTATAAGTTTTTTAGAGGAACATAGGGAAGAGTTGGATGAAGGAAAGGTTTTCCTGATTAATTTAGATGCGTTAGGTACTGGTGAAATAATTTATAATTCTGGTTATGGTCTTCCTGTTACGAGCACGAGTCATTTTTTGAATGGACTGATAGAAGAAGTAGCAGAAGAGAAAAAGATAGATGTTAAGGGGGAGTATCTGCCGACAGGTCTAGCTGCCGACCATATGCCTTTTGTGGAGAATGGTTTTGAAGCTACTTGGCTTCACTCCTCAATGTCCACTGTCCACACTGAGGAGGACAGTCTTAAACAGATTAATAAAGACTCCTTGGGAAATGCTGGAAAGTTAGTTCAAGAATTAGTTTATAAGTTGAAAGAGGTCGAAAGATGAGAACCCCATTAATTTTTCAAAAGTTTCCAAAATTAGAAGAGAGCAAACCTTGGAAACCACTAGGTGAATTCCCTACAAAAGTACACGAACTGACTAATATAGAAGAATTGTTAGACGCTGAAAGTATTTGGATTAAAAGAGATGATAAAAGTTGTGATCGTTACGGGGGGAACAAGGTTAGAAAACTTGAGTTCTTACTTGCTGAAGCGCTCGAAAAAGACTCTAAAAGTGTAATAACCGCCGGGGGTATAGGATCACACCATTGCTTAGCAGTCACGATATACTTTGGTGAGGAGGGAATTCAGCCCGTTACTATCCTTAACAAACAACCGGTGACTGAAGACGTTAGAAATAATTTATTACTTGATCATTATTTCGGTGCAGATATGCATTACGCGCCTTCTTATTTTTCTGTGATTACAATTGCATTAAAAGAGATCATTAAAAGAAAGATGAAAGGAGAGAAACCCTACGTACTTCTTCCAGGAGGGTCAACTGCTTTGAGTTCTCTCGGCTATGCAAATGCAATGTTGGAGCTGGAGAAACAAGTCGAAAAGAACCAGATGCCTGCTCCTGACCAAATATTCGTAGCTCTTGGTTCCGGAGGCACAATGGCTGGCTTGTTGGCAGGAAAAGCGATATCTGGTCTAAAAACTAAGGTTAGGGGCGTAAGAGTGGTGCAAAAGGTGACGGCCAACTCATTCTGGGTAGCGCATTTGGCGAATAAGACTTTGGATCTTATTCAAAATTTTTCTGAAGAGAGTTTGGGTAGAGTTTCGGCTCGAAATGTGAGGATAGATGACGGTTATTATGGCGGTGAGTATGGTTATTGGACAGAAAAAGCGAAAAGAGCGATTAAAATTGTTGGAGAAGAAGAGGGTATAGATTTGGAAGGGACTTACACGGGAAAAGCTTTCGCTTCTTTAATAGATTACGTTAAAGACGAGCAGAAAGATAAAGGGGAGAATATTCTTTTTTGGGATACTTACAATTCGGTAGAGTTCGATTCTGTACTGGAAGATTACTCTCATACGAAATTACCTGAAGATTTCCAAAAATTCTTCAAAGGCTAGAGAATCAATAACTAAAAAATATTTGAAATAGGACTATTCATTTCCGCCGAGCCAACCACCAGTAATACTGTAAAGAAACTTATCGAAACTATTTCCTGTTAAATTACCTAACCTAATCATTCGTAGAACTAACTCAATTTCGGTAGCTTTATCGGTACCGTACTCTTCTACTAGTTTTTCACCCTCCGGAAAATCGCAAATGTCTTTCTCAGCCCATTTTTTAGCGAATTTTAGCGCGGGTAGTTCTTCTTTAGAAAAATTGGTTACTTGGCCTTCTAATAATTCTTCGATGCTTTTGTTTGATATGCCACATTCCTCAGCTTGGTTCGAATGTACGAGTTCGCAGTATCTGCATTCCTTTACTCCAGTTACTACGAGCATTAAGCGTTCTTGGAATGATCGGGAGATGTTTTTTCCTCTAAGTAGTGAAAAGGATTCTTTTAAATTTTTAAGTATAAAAGAAGTGGTGTTGAATATTTCATTGAACCATTCTTTTGTAGTTGGGGTTTTCATGTTCTCACAGTTTTATTCATTGTTTTATCTTTTCGGTTTTTCGGAAAATTTTTCTCTTTTTTCAAAAACTATTAATTAAATACGGCGGATTTATACTGTGGTTAGAGAGGGTTTTCGTTTGGATCTTCAAAAATTTGAGGATTATGGAGAATTTCGAGCAGAGGATTGTACCTTTTGCGGGGAGTGTTTTTACAATTGTCCTGTTTTGGATTTGTCATTAGAGGAGGCGAAGGAGGAAATACGTCTGATCGTGGAGGAAGGCGAATCTGAACATGTAGTCACTAATTGTACAAGTTGCATGGCTTGCCGACATTATTGTCCTGAGGATTGTAATCCACATAGGTTAATTTTGGAACAATGGAAGGAAAGATATGAGGAAAATGGTCTTCCTTATCGTGTGAAGCTTGCACTTCCATATCAGGAGCCAAATGTTCACTCGGTAACGTTGGAAGAGCTTTCTGAGGAGGAGAAAAATATTGTCCAAAAGTGGGAGGAAAACTGGAAAAATCCTCCAGAGAAAGATACTATGCTTTACGCCGGGTGTAATTATCTTATTCAACCCCATATATTGGACTCCAAATT
>CAYSUV010000025.1:0-9683 GCA_964434275.1 Hadarchaeota archaeon (SeqCode)
GTTTTCCTATTGGACAAATCTAGGTGGTCTGATTCTATAGCGACAAGGGCCGTGAATATTTCTTCTATTTCCGGTTCTTCTGCGTCGTGGGCGAACTGTGAATAGGATTGTATTGCTCTATCTTCTCTTTCGTGAGCTTCTCTATAATTTTCCACCGGATCCGTGGAACATTCTTTATAAGTAGGTATTTCCTCTTCTGGAACATCTATAATTTCAGCCAGTAGTTCTGCATGTTCTGCTTCTACTTTTCTTAACCTTTTGAAGACAGCTGCTTCTGATTCATCTTCAGTATTTCTGTATGCACAGTCGTAAAATTTCGCGTTGTCTATTTCCAATTCTATCGCTTTTTTTATATTTTCCCGAGATTCGCTCGAAACATCTTCTGGCATTAGTCTTTCAAAATCCTCGATTTTTTTCAGATACTCTTCATGAGCGCCGCAATACGGACAGTTCTCAGGTTTTGAATTGCCCAAATAAGTTTCTCCACAAACTTCACATCTGAAAGCTACAAACATCTAAGAACACACCAAAGGTCTTTATCACTTTATTGATTTTTAGCTTTACAGGTTGAAAAATTTAATCTTCCTCGTAAGTTGAAGGCCTAGCTATTAGTATTGAACAGGGGGATTCATGCATGACGTTTTCTGTGACACTTCCGAAGAAAAACTTTCCAATTCTGCCTTTTACACTTCGGTCGTGTAATCTTCCAGATCCCATAACTATGAGATCTGCGTTTAGTTCACCGGCTGTTTCTACAATTTCTTTGTCGATGTCCTGTTTTGATTCCTCTTTTATTCGAGTGTCAATTTTGGTGACGCCTTTTTCTCTAGCCATTTCTTTAACTTTTTCAAATTCGTTTTTGATTCTTTCTTTTTCTGTACTGAATTTTTCTCCAGTACCATCAGGAAGGTTTTGATCTTTTTCTGAAATATGCATTAGAATCAGTTCGGAAGGTCCTTCTGCTCTGCAACTACTCGCGATTTCTATAGCGTTTTGAACACTAACGAGGGTGTTATCCCATTCTATCGAATCAATAGGTACGAATATTTTTTCAAAACCCATTCTAGGTCTCGAAATCAGAACAGAACAGGGTGTTCCGTGGGTAACTTCCTCGGTTACACTCCCGTAAAAGAATTTTTGGACCTTGCCTGCAGCGCTCTCGTCGTGAAGTTTTCCCGACCCCATCACAATCATGTCTACTTTTTCTTCTTCAGCAGTTTGAATTATTTCTTTGGCCGGGTTTCCTGATTTTGAAATAGTCCTGATATTTTCTAATCCTCGTTCTTCACCCATTTCTTTTATTACTTTGAATTCTTCTTCGATTTCTTTTTTCTTGAGTTCCATGATTCTTTCTCTTTCAGACATTGGAACTCTAGACTTTGCATGAAATATATGCATGTATAGTAACTCTATCTCTTTTTCAACTTCGCATCCTTTGGCAAAGGACATTGCCGCTTTAACTGCTCTAAGTGTATTATCCCACTCAATTGAGTCGATTGGAACTAGGATTTTTTCGAGCATTGAACTTCACAACCTATATTTTCTGATTGTTTGATAAAAAATTGTCCGAACTATACTCTTTTTCATGTTTCTTTTAACACCCTCCATAATAGAGTAGGGGTGATAAGAGTTGTTACTATGACCATTATAACGATAGCTGATAATATCTCCGATCCGAATACATTGTTTCTAACCCCGAAGTGGGCGATGATAAGAGCCACTTCTGCTCTTGGAACCATAGCAATTCCTGTTCCGATTGATTCTTTGTCGGTATAGTTAGAGAGTTTAGCGGCGATTCCACATCCTAGTATCTTCCCGGCTATAGCGAACGCAGCTAAGATAATTGCGAATAATCCAACTGATGTTATTTGCCCTATGTTGAATTTCATACCCACCGTTACGAAAAATATTGGTATGAAAAACCCTCTGCCGATCAAAGATGCAGATTCAGATAATTGTTGTGCGTAACCAGTTTGTCCAGTTATCAACCCTGCGACAAAAGCTCCTATTACTCCAGCCAGACCCATTTTTTCCGTGATCATCGCAAATAGGAGTAAAATTACCAGACCTCCCAGAAGAAGATTTTCCTTTTCCATTCTGATTCTTTTAGATAGTTCTTTAATCGCTTTTATTCCGAGAGTCAGGGACAGTACAAAAAACAGTATTGAAAATATTATAAGATAGAGAGTGCTTGCAATTTTAAAGCCACCAGGTGAGGCCAAGCCGAATATAGCAGTCATCATTATTATACCGATGACATCGTCTATTATCGCTGAGTCTATTATGAGCGCACCTAACTCAGTTTGGAGTTTTCCGGTGTCCTGTAATATAGATGCGCTTAGACCGACGGAAGTTGCCACTAAGCTTACTCCTATAAATAAAGATTCGAGGGTACTAGCTCCGAAGCTTGTTCCTAAGAAAAAACCGAGCGCAAACGGAAGAGTTACACCGCCAAATGCAACTCCACTTGCAGGTAGCGCAGACTTTTTGAATCTTTCAAAATCTAAGTCCAGTCCTGTGAGGAATAATAATAGTAGGATTCCGATTTTTGCCACGTCTGCCACGGGTTTTTGAGCGTTTGGAGCTAGGAGGATTATGTTTCCGAGTATTATTCCGAGTATTAGTTCGCCCAGTATTTCGGGTTGGTTTAGCTTTAATGATAGTAGTCTTCCACCTGCTGCTGCGAGAAGGATTAGTAAAAGTGCCGGGATGAAAGTTAATGTGATTAGCATTTGACCAAATATCTTGAGTGTCGTAAGTTGATTAAATTTTTTATGATAAGCTAGAGAATTACTTTTTTTCACTTGAAATCAGGGGATTATTCGAGAATTTTTTTGGTTATAACGGATTTTGTAAAGATAAGGTTCGTTCTGAATATTTTAGGGTTTATAAGTCGGGGGACTGTCTTTTACTTTCACTTACCCCTCCCCTCTTTCCTTAAAAAGTCTAACCAAGCTTCAAAAATGGAGGATGAATGAATGATTCCAGTAGGGGATTCCATCTCCCTAACTGATCACAAACATCTAGAGAATAAAATAGGCAGAATCGCCGAAAAAATTAGAGATCAAGGGGAAAAAAGACGAATACTTGCAGAATTATTAAAACAAATCAAAAACGAAATACAGGTCCCGATAGAAACAGAAAATAACGACTCAATAGAATCAGATTTAGTCTACCCTGTGGAAAATAAATCTCTTGAAGATCTCGTAGTCGCAGGGGTAGATGGTGGAGTTTTAAGCAAACCGTTACACGGGTTAGATTTGATTCTTGTTAGAGCAGTAGCGGCAATGTTCCAATACGAGAATGGAGAGTTAAGGAGAGCCGATTATCATCCAAGCGAAGCGCCAGCCCCCAACCTAGTAAATGTTCACGAACCATTAGATTCCCGAGAACTTGATGTTCTAACCGGACTGAAAAGACAACTTACAGAACTCAAAAGAGCGAAAGAAGCACTGGACCGAAAAGATGTAGATGTCCTAATGCTTGACGGATCCATAGTCCCCCAATACTCCAAACACACATCGAAAGAAAAAACAAAAAAACTCTATAAAAAACTCATAAAAACTTTCACAAACCTTTACAAAAAATGCACACAGGAAGAAGTCCTATTATTAGGCGCAGTTGAAGACAGTCGAAGCACAAGACTAGGAACCATATTCCAAAAAGAAATATTCCCAAACATTCTAGAAAACGCGAATCTTTCAAAAGAAGAGATAAACTCCTTCAACAAAAACAAAGATGTAATAGTAGATTCACGAGACACAGCCTTCTTAGACTACTTACTAAAAGAGGGAGAAAGAAGCTTCGCATTCAAATACTCTACATACCCCGGAAATCTGTTAAGTGATTTAGAACCCTGGAACAAAAGGATATGCGCATTTTACATAAAACCAGTCCCATATGATCGCCCAACGCGAGTAGAATTCATCATGAATCCAGAAAAAACCCAAGAAACGATAAACAAAGCCGCAGCACTCGTCAACTCATTATCCGCTTCACACGAAGCCTGCGCACTACCCTCAGTACTAATCGAAGCGGACGCGAGAGCAAAACTCTCCCAAGAAGAAATATCAATACTAAGAGACAGCATAGCAGACAGATTAGAACCATCCACAATGCTAGACCTCAGAAGAGAAAGGAGGCCTTTCTAATGAAGGGGGAGGTTGGAACAGTTATTTGTACTCCTGACGGTCCTTCCTCCGGCGATTTTTCTTTTGTTGTCACGAATAACGATAATGGGATACCTGTTAGAAGGGGTCAGTTTGTAGAGTTGGAGTCGGAGGAAGGGAAGGTTATCGCTCAAGTTCAGAATGTGAAAAAGACGAATCGTTATTTTATGCGTCCAGAATCGGTAAGGGAATATGAGAAGGGAAAAGAATCGCTAACTTCAATTTTTCCGGCTGGGAGGTGGGAGTATATAGTTGCGGATGCTAAAGCTTCAGGTATACAAACGGATGTTGGTTTGAAACAGGTTAGTTTTCCGGTTTCTCCAGGGGATAAAGTTCATCAAGTAAGTGAAGAGTCGCTTTCTGATTTTCTTGGGATTGATGGGGATGGTGGTGTAGATTTGGGGAAGATCCGGTATCATGATCTTAGAGCGAAGTTGGACTTAACCAAACTTCTTCGGAAACACGTGGCGATATTAGCTATGAGTGGTGCTGGGAAGAGTTACAGCGCTTCGGTGCTTATAGAAGAGTTACTTGAGCGGGAGAGGGAAAGAGGTAGAGTGGCTTCGATTGTCGTGGATGTTCATGGTGAATATACTTCATTTGCGAATTCTAACGGTTCAGGAGGAATTGATTATTCGGATAAAGTTTCTCTAGTCAGGGGAGAAAATGTGAAAATCGGAGTTCCTAACATGTCCCCCTACCGTTTTAGAGAATTTGCACCTGACATGTCCAGCAGTCAGGCGAGAGAATTAGGAAGGGTTTTGAGCGAGTTAAAAACAGAAATGAGAAACGGTAAAGGGAGATTCGGTCTGGAGGACGTTATAGCAAGAGTGGAGGAAAATGGCGAATCAAACAAACAACTCAGAAGAGCTCTGCTCGATAGGTTGTATGATTTGAAATCACTCGGGATTTTTGGGAAAAATGATTATCCAACTTGGAGAGAATTAGTAAAACCGGGAAAAGCTTCAATATTTGATTTAAGTAGGGTCTTCAGCCTGAGGGAGAAAAGGGTTATACTCACTTACTTTGCTAGAAAATTGTTCAATAAGCGAAAATCCGGACAAGCACCCCCTTTTGCAATGCTATTGGAAGAGGCTCACCAATTCGCTCCATCTCAAAGGTCAGCAATCTCAAGCGGAATCTTGAAAACAATAGCTCGAGAAGGTCGAAAATTCTATGCATCCCTAGTCCTTATCAGTCAAAGACCTGTCCGCCTCTCCACAACTGTTCTCTCTCAGGCAAATACTAACATTATTCTTAGAGTAACAAACCCTTACGATCTTGATCATATAAAGAAATCCTCCGAGCGAATCACAAAAGACACCGCTGATATAATATCCTCGCTACCTGTAGGACAAGCGCTAGTAGTCGGTGAAGCGGTAAATCATCCTGTTTTCGTTGATGTGAGAGAAAGAAAATCGCAAGAAGCTGAACACGAAGCAGGACTAGAAGAAGAAGCTAAAAAATACGAAGAAGACAAAGAACAAAAAATGGAAGACGTAAAAGCCTTCATGTGAAAATATTACCTGTTTTCAATAGTTTTTATTCAAAAATTTTCTTTTTAGGCGAGTTTAAAGAATTTATTTTATAAGTTAGCAATTTTAACCCAATAAGAAAGGATTTCAACATCTTAAGGAGCCACATGATTGAAAATAAAAATAATAAAAAGAAAAAGAAAGGGTTAAGCACTAAAAAAAGAGTAATAATCATAACAACAATCTTACTGATAGGGGCCGTAATCCTTTTTTCATGGACCAAACTTCCATACCTAAAAAATCTACAAATAACGCATGTAGGAAAGGATGAAGACAATTTAGAGTCTGGTAAGTCCACGAAATATCCTAAAAAAGCTATCATTGAATATAAAGTTTCTTTTAAATACTTGGGTTCTAGGGATAATATTCCAATCGAAAAAGCTCTGTTCTTGGTTTTTCCATGCCCTCAGATAGACAATGAAGTAGTTATTGATACTGAGGAGGGAGATGATGAATCTCCAAAATTGGAAAATATTCGTTGGCAGCTCTGGTCACAATATGAAAATAACGAGGAAAATATTCTACAACTTGAAATGGAAAATGGTAGTTTTGTGGAACCAGTAAAACCCCGGGAATCCTCTCCCTTGGTTCATGAACCATGGTTGCAGGATACTTCACATGGACCTAAAATTTGGTTTCAATTTAGCATGACCCATAAAGCCGATGCTTTTCATATAGGAGAAGAAGCGAGAGCGGTAGTGAGTTTTGCTGTGCCGGAGAACAAGAAGGAGGAATTGAGCCTCAAGGACAATCAAGGAGGAGTTTTTTTCGGTGCTAATGCTTATAGAATGGAAGGATATATGCCTATTCATTACTCAGTAAATGTGTCGATTTTTAGTGAAGTTAGTGGCGAGTCGAAGAGAGTTAAGGAGTTCGGAGCTACAGGGGAAAATCTAGCTCGTTATTCCTGGATAAAATTGAATAGTAAAGCGTAAGATTTACCATCCATCTTCTTGATTAAGGTGGAAGTTTTTGTAAGTTAGCCCTGCTTTTGAGGTTGAGTCTTTAGCGGTGCCTTTTTTAGGGAGGTATCCGTCTGCGTCTGCGGTTAGTTTCATGGTCCAGGTTTTGGTGTTGTAGGTGTATTGTGAGTGTTGGTATTGGGTGTTGGTGGGCCATCCTGCGTATCCGCTATAGTTATTTCTTTTTACGTGGACTTTTGCGTGTTCGGCTCCGTGGTGTAATCTTTCGTTTGTTTTTGAATCTTTAAGGATCCCCATGACTCCTATTTTGTTTTTTTGGTCTCCATCCTTCTTTTTTCCTGTTTCGTCAGGTTTTTTGTCCGTTACTGTTTCGTCTATCTTTTTGTTTTCTGTAGCTGGTTTCGGTTCTGTAGTTAAGTTTAGATTGTATTGTTTTGTCTGGACGTGTCTTCCTTTCGGGTTATACCCTTCGATTTTGATTGGGTGAATAGATCCATGAATTTTGGCGGAGGGGTTTATTGAGATAGTTGTTTTTGCGGGCGAATTTGGAATCAGAACAGTTTTTTTAGCTTTCGCGGAGATTCCATTTTCTGTTCCCGGGAGCAGTATTATTTTATTGTCATAATTATTTCTGGGTATTGCTGTTACGGTGAATTTTTTATTTTCCCAATTTTCTGGGAAATGGTCTGTAATTTCGTATGTTTTTGTCCGCCAGCGAGTGTATTCTTCCTCTCGATAGACGGGGATTTCATATTTTCCGCACTCCTCTAAGTATCTATATCTTAGAGGGATTTGTACATAGTAGGTTTTTTCGTAGAATTTTCTTTGTACAGGATATAGTTGCCAGCTAATGAATCCTTGAAAATGTTGGAATCCGTACTCGAAGTCTTGTTGGGAATTACTTTCCATATCATAGTTAAAAGCCATCCCGTTTGGATGAGTTTGACAATATTTTAACCACCACTTTTCATTTTTGTTTCCAAGCTTTTCGAGCGTTTTTTTGCTATAATCTTTGAGGTCTTCAACCGCTCCGACTTGAGAATGGAATGAAGGATTACTTGATATCCTATATTGCGGTTCTTCTTCGTAGTGGTCTACAACTTGTCTTGTGTCGGTGAAGTTTTCAATTTTCTTATGGATATACTTGTTTTCTTTCCAGCCTCGAGTCATTTCGCCGTTCTCTTTTGATAGGGCTAGGTCGAATGGGTGATAATTGAGTTTCACTACTATGTTTTCGATTTCGTTTACTAGGATTGTTCCAGAGATTCTTTTATTATCATAGGCATTTGCTGAGGCGTCTAGAAAGAAGTGATGTATTCCGGGTTCTAACGAGTTAGGGAGGGTAGTTTCAAAGTATCCTGATTTGTTTGTTTTCATCGATAAAGGTACTATTTTTGAATGAGCTTCTCCAATTAGTCTTGTTCCTTCTATTCTTTCCCCAGTTTCGTTGTCTACTACGATGCCTTCTAATACTGTGACTGTGTTGTCGATGTAGACAACATATTCTCTTTTGCTAGAATTTATAGCGTTTGTTCGGTCTTGAGTGATGGTAAAGAGAAAAAGTATAATTGTTAGAGAAATTATCAGTTTTTGTTTTTTGATTTTTACCCCCTCTACAAATTTTTTCTTTGATCTTTTTTTCTTGCCCAATTTGAGTGTGAGGAATTATTTATAAAATTTATTACGATTGAGATTAGTTTTTTTAATTATTTTTCCAGTTTGTCCGGTGTTGCTATGAGCAATGCGGTTCTTTCGTAGATTTGCTTCATTGTTTTCGGTGGTAGAATATTTTGTTCATGGTATTCTTGTAGGCTGGGTAGAATGTCCCAGATAAGGTAGTGAAATTTTAGATTTCCGGGGTTGGCTTGTTTTTGACTGTTTTCTTTTATTGAATCATTGGTTTTCTTGACGGTTTTTTTGTATTCTCTTTCGATTTCTCGGATTGTTTGTGGAAATGTTTTTTTATTGTCGTTTTGTTTGTGGAAGTGTTTTCCTGCTCCGAAGGATAGTTCTCTATATAGTTCGAGGATGTTTCTTATTGTTAACCAGTCTGGGTGTGCTTTTACTTTGTAGATTGTTTTTATTCCTATTTCTTTTGATATTCTTTCCAGCAGTTTTTTGTCGTATGTCAGTATTGGAAGTTGGAGGTGGGCGGCTAGCATTAGTCCTCTGAGGTCTGTTAGGGCTACTTGGTGATTTGTGTGGAACATTATTTGTCTGCTTATTTCGTCGTATATTTCAGGTAAGTGGGTTGGGTAGATTTTTCTTTTTTGAACTTCTTTGTTTATTAGGCTATATTTTACGGCTTGGTGTCTCACTTCGATTAGTTTTGATCTGGAGAGCCATGAGTAAGTGGTGGTCGGTAAGTAGAGTCCGGAGTTTTGGAAGTATTGGTGTGCGTTTTTTAATGTATTTTGATTGGTTAGTACGCTTGTGTCGCAGACTGCTCCGTAGTCTTGTATTGGCATTTTACCCAACCAAAATTTGACGAAGGGGTTATTTAAAGAGATAATTTAGCTCTTTTTGTTGATGCCGCGATTAAAGTTTGAAGAATTCTTCAAAAATAGTGAGTTAAAAAAAGCCTGATAATTTTCATATTGGAAGATATCGAAAAAGTTACTCCAACATTTTAATTAGAACTTTTCCAACATAACTTGAAGGAGAAAAATGACTAAAAAAATAAAAATATCAACAAAAGATTTCGAAGTAACAGCAACCCTCCTAGAAGATGAAAACCCTGAAACTTGTAAAGTGATTAGGGAGAACCTCCCTCTGAAAGGAAAAGCATCACTATACAAAGAAGAAATCTACTTCGACATCCCGGTAAATATCGAACCGGAAAAAACAACACCAAACACCGAAAAAGGAGACATCTCATACTGGCCGAAGGGCCCTGCGTTTTGTGTGTTTTTCGGTGAGTCTCAACCGGTGAGTCCTGTGAGTACTTTTGGTAGGATTGTTGATGATGTTGAAGAGTTTCGAGAGGTGGAGGAGGGTGGTGAGGTTGTTGTTCGTAGAGTTGAGTAGTGTTTTTAATTGTTTAGGGAGATAATTAG
>CAYSUV010000026.1:0-9649 GCA_964434275.1 Hadarchaeota archaeon (SeqCode)
TAAAAGTTTTGTTTTTTCTTCAATGTCGGGTTTCAAAGAACTGGCCATGTTCATAACCCCCATAGAGGATAATGTTAGTATGATGGAACCTAGGGTAGATGTGGCAGCTGCAAAAATCCCGACGAAAACGATTAGGGCAAGAATGGTCGGAACTCTAGATAATAAAACCGGCATGGCTTTGTCCGCTGCCGAAAGATTAGGTAATAGATTTGCCGCTGAAAACCCGAGAAGAGTAGTAATTATCGTATAGATAAATCCAAAAACCGCGAAATATATTATCATTCTTTTTAAACTGTTAGTATTTTCGGAAACGAACATTCTTTGAGAAACTTGAGGATTACTTAAAGCGAAGAAAGCCCAAGGCAGGGATAATCCGATGAACTTTCTAATATCCCAAGTTATTTTTAAAAGATCAGGATTTTGCAATTGTATTGTTGTGAAAAACTCGACTGGCGACCCGAAGAAGTGATAAAAAACGTAAAATAAGAGAAATACGCTTGTAAATAGCATAGTCATAGCTTGAAAAGCGTCAGTCCAAGATACAGATCTGAATCCTGCCCAGAATACCGCAACTCCGGTAAAAGCGGCCATTAATAATACACCTAACATGAATGGAACTTGTCCGTTGGTTATCCCGCTAAATAAGAATCCCGCACCCATAAGTTGGGCAGATGCGTAAGGGATTAACATTGCGAGAGCCAGTATTGTCGCGATGGTCCCTACATGTTCGTTTTCGTATCTTTCGGAGAGCAGGTCTGGTGGGGTGATGAAATCATATTCTTGTCCCGCTATCCAGAACCGGGGGGCAAATATGAATAATAGGAATATCGTGAAGATTAGATAGGTGAGTTCGAATCCAAGTGCTTCAACCCCCGATGTGTAGGTTAATCCTACTAATCCCACCATCATAAAAGCGCTATATGTAGTTGCGCTATACGTCATTCCCGAGATGAACCCGCTTACTTTTCGGTTCGCTAGGAAAAATTCTGGGATACCTTCCCCCATCTTTCGTCTAGCGAGATAAACTATTCCAAATCCGAAAAAAGCCCATATGGCCAGTGCGATGTAGACGAATAAAGGTTTCAAGTTTTTTCACCCCATTTATTTATTCGCCATATGCCTAGGATCAGGACAATCGAAGCCAGAAAAACCCAAAAAAGGTAATTAGCCCAGAATTTTACCGTGTTTTTCAGAAAGAAATAAGGTAAACCAACATCTACTATCCCTAAAACTATACCTACGAAAGCTAATTTGCGCCCTTTTGCACCTCTAAGGCCTTGAAAACCCGATATGTTTTTCCCCACGGCAAGTAATGAGAGGGAAAGGACTAAGACAATTAAAACCAAGAACTGTTGGTTTTCGCTCAGATTAAGCAAAGCTCCTCCTAATGCGAACGAAGATAGAACAAATGCGAGGATAATTAGAACAAAATTTTTGTTATCCTTCATCTTTTACCTCTTAAGAGCAATACCAAAATAACGGTTATGATTTATTTATCAGATGAAACAACAAAAATTCTTAATATTTAAAATCCAACAGAAAGTCTTTAAAAATAACTGATTGAGGGAACATTGTGAAAAATACTGGCGAATATTCTTTCGAAATAGGCCCGATTAGGCCTCCGAGTGAAGGTGGGGTTCATTCTCTTCTTCTTAGAGTTACTAGAAATTGTCCTTGGAATAAGTGTGCTTTTTGCCCGGTTTATAAAGGAGAAAAGTTTGAGATTCGAAAAGTTTCGGATGTTAAGAAAGATATTGATAGTGTGGAAAGGATTAGGGATTTGATAGTTAATAATTCGGATGAGATTAGTAAAGTTCCGCGCAGGTGTTTGTCGGTAGTTTCTGGCTGGGTTCGAACAGGCGAGAAAACAGCTTTTTTGCAAGATTCTAATTCCGTAATCATGCGAACTGGACAGTTGGTAGAGATTCTTAAATATTTAAAAGAAAAATTTGCCTCTCTAGAGAGGATAACCTCTTATGCACGCTCTAAAACGCTCGTAAGAAAGAGTTTGGATGAATTAGAAGAGTTAAGAAGAGCTGGTTTGTCAAGACTTCATGTAGGTCTGGAAAGCGGAGATGATAAAGTTTTAGATTTTGTAAATAAGGGAGTTACCGGCGCTGAACATATAGAAGCGGGAAATAAGGCTCTGGAGGCGGATTTCGAGCTTTCAGAATATGTGATGCCGGGACTTGGCGGAAAGGAAAGATTTAGAGAACATGCCGAAAATACTGCTAGAGTCTTGAACGAGATAGATCCCCACTACATTAGATTCAGACCGTTGGCGGTTCTGGAAGGGATTGAGTTATACAAAAAAATGAAAGAGGGTGATTTTGCACTAACTTCACCTCATGAAAGATTAGAAGAAATTAGGATAATTGTTGAAAATCTTGATGTTTCTTCAAGGTTATGTTTTGATCATAGGATGAATGGGTGGAGAAACAAATCGGGCGGTTTATTGTTTGATATGGATTACGAGGGATACAAGTTTCCAGAAGAAAAAGAACTGGTTTTAGAACTTATAGAAGAAGGTCTGAAAGTGGATGAATCAAGTCATCTAGATGCCAGGGATACCACAAGTATTTCTCTTTAATTTGGGTATTAATCCAAAAACAGCTTGATTTTAGTACTGGTTTCTTTCCTCAATTCGTCAACTTTCTCCTTTAATCTTAATTGATAAGGAAGAATATCTTCACTAATTTTCCTGTACTTTTCACTCAATGAGGGATAGTGCCTATCAATTGTTTCAATTATTCGGTCGCTATCTTTCATATTGATACTTTCAATCTGTAACTCGCTAATAACATTCTCTCCGATCTTATCTAAGATTTTTTCTAAATCAGATATCCCCTCGAAGTAAGGTCCTACGTGAGCGTAGCATTCGATTTTTTCTTCTGAGATTTTTTGCAGTGCTTTTATTCGCTTTTGTATTTTTGAGGCATTAGGTTCCCATTTTTTTCTATCTTGTTCTCTCGAAAAATTTATTGTAAACCCTATGTGGATGTTTTCTTTTTTGAATTGTGTTAGTATGTCAAGATCACGAAGAATTAAGTCGCTTTTCGTTAGTATGGTTAACGGGAATTTTGTATTTGATAGCCGTTTTAGGATAGCTCTTGTAATTTCATATTTTTTTTCAATCGGTTGATAGGGGTCTGTTACTGAGGATAGTAGTATTGAGCCTTTATCTTTTTTTCTCAAATCTCTTTCCAAAGCGTTTCTTGCATTTGTTTTTATGTCTACGAATTTTCCCCATCTTTCGGAATGGTTTGAAAATTTTTTCATGAAGGTGGCGTAGCAATATTTACAACCGTGTTCACAACCGGTATAGGGATTTAGTGAGTAATCGATTTTATATAAACTTGAGTCGGATAATATTGATTTGCACTTTTTTTCTTCAGTTTTCATTTTTGCCTTCCTAAACGTATTGGTCTAGCCTTTGCTGGGTTTCTTTTTCTAATAAGAGGGCTGATACTGATTTCCATTCGTCAATGCTGAGGTCAAGTTTTTCGGATAAATAGGATAAGACTCTTCCTCTTGTATCGAATTTTCGAGGTTTGTTTCTAAGCGCGTTTCGTACAGATTCTCTAACATTCCAAACTCCTACTGGAAGTATGTAACCTGGATGAGCTTCTCTCAAAACTATTGCACCTGCTTGTCTTTTTCTATCTTCCAATTTTTCAGCGACTGCAAGCCTTGCTGCGTAATAACATCCACCTATTGAAGCGTATTCGCTCCGCCCGTCTAAAAATTCATGATCTCCAAATATCGCGATTTTATTTTTACTAGGATTCCATGTTGTTTCAGGATAAAAAGCTTCGATAAGTTCGTATCTCCAAATTGTGGGTGTAAATATTATTAGCCAACGATTGTCTAAATAGTCGGCAGTATAAACTTCGTACAAGTTAATAGGCCGATAGTTTTTAACATTTTCACGTAGATTGCTTCCTATAATATCATCAACAGCAGTAATACTCCATCTCGTCGGAACGAACCTTCTATTTCCTTTTAAACCAGTTCCTCCTACCATGAATAAATCTTGAATTCTAGAAACTCTAACACCGGATTCATAAAGGTTCATAACTGCGGGCTCGGACTTCAAATCGTCATCGTAAAAAATCTTCTCCAAATCTTGATTTGAGCTCATCGATCCAAGGTCAAACCTTCTCATCGTAGCAGAAGGTCCGTGAGGCTGAGATTTATTGTCCAACCTTATAGATTCTGAAAGTTTTTTGCTAAACTCAACTTCAGCTTCAGCAGGATTTTTTGAAAGCGTGATATGTCTTGTTTTTTCTACTTCCCTGCTAAGGCTGTTAGAGATTTCAATACCATCTCTCAGTCTTTTTTTACCTCTGGCGAGTCTCCCTCTATATTTGAGGATATCTCCCATCTCAGCTTGGCCAAACCATTTTTCTGGGTTTGAGTAGATTGAAGTATCGCCTTTTTCCGGAGGCAAAAGCGGTCCGACGGAAACCTTCGGGTATTGATACCTTCCAATAAAGACGGATGGCGGGGAGTTTCCCTCCACTGAATTTGTTCTAAGTTCCTCGATTTCATTCCCTTTAAACTTTGAGTAAAATTTAGCGAGGATTGGACATTGGGATTTGCCACAAAGATTTTTCGCCCCACGGCATTTTAAACACAATGGTCTGATTTTAGGGTCGATTTTAGGCCCTATTTCTCTTGAAAATGTGGTTAGTTTCCCTTCTGCTTCTTCGGTGGATTTTTTTGCTGATACTTTCTTTTTTGGGGTTTTTCCCGGCATTCGAATTCCTCTGGAACAGTCTAGTTTTATATTTTCCTCTGCCAATTTAGATTTTCGATAACAGGTTTTAAGGGTAATTTGGGTGAGGGAAGTGAAAGTAATGACTTGTTAGTAAAAGAAGAGGGAGCTTATGGCCGATCCTAGGAAGAATAGTATGATTAGGATGATGATTACTCTTTTTGTGTTTGCGTTTTTTATTTTGTCCCATTCTAATGTTATTACTAGTATTATGAAGCTTAGGAGGGCTATCGCGTAGAGTATGGTTTTTTGCATTTAATCACTTCTATTGGGGTACTTATTTTTAAGAACTTGTATCATTATTAATGATTGAGAGGTTTTTCTTTTCTTTTTACGAAATCTTTTAAATCTTTTTATTATAATAGTGGGTAGAAAGGTGTATTAGCATGGGTAAGACCCTCATTATCAGTGAAAAACCGAGTGCGGCGGCCAAAATAGCTGGGGCTTTGTCTGAAAATGGAGCTGTTGAGAAGGATTTAAAAGGTGTTCCATATTATGAATTTTCTCTTAATGGAGATGAAGTAACGGTTGTACCGGCACTTGGCCATCTTTTTACTTTGAAAAATATGGAGCCTATTGAAGACTATCCGATGTATAACATAGAGTGGGTTCCAAAGTATGAGGCTAATAATACTTCGGGAGATTCAAAGCCTTTCATAGAAGCAATTGAAGAACTTTCTGAAGATGCGGATGATTATGTAAATGCGGCTGACTTTGACCAAGAAGGGGCAGTTATAGGGTATACGATTCTGAATTTTCTTTGCGGTGATAATGCTCCTGAAAAAGCGAAACGAATGAAATTCTCCACATTGACTGCTGAAGAATTAAAAGAATCATATGAGGATTTACTTCCAAGTCTTGATAAAGGTCTTGTGAACTCTGGAATTGCAAGGCACATGTTGGATTGGTATTGGGGGATGAACCTCTCTAAGGCATTAACATCAGCTGTTGAAGCTGCACATGATAGATTCGTAAAACTCTCTGCAGGTCGAGTACAGACTCCAACACTAAAGACCCTTCTTGGGAGGGAGAAGGAGATTGACGAGTTTAAACCCGATCCCTATTGGGTTATAGAGTTGTTGTTTGAATTTGATGATCAAGAGGTAAAAGCCGAATATGAAGAAAAGAAAATTTTCGACGAGGAAAAAGCGGCTGAGATTAAAGAGAGGTGCGAAGGGGAGAATGCTGAAGTTGTCAATTTGAAAAAGAGAAAATATACGAATGACCCGCCTACCCCTTTTAATCTAAGTGCCTTGCAGTCTGAAGCTCATAATCAGTTTGGTTATTCACCCGCCAGAACTCAACAATTGGCTCAAAGCCTGTACAATGATGCTTTAATAAGTTATCCGAGAACGGGATCTGAAAAACTTCCAGAATCTATAGGTTATAGAGAAATAATTGAACAATTGAGTGAAATAAGAGGATACAAAGGTAGGTCAAAAAAACTTTTGAAGAGGTCAGAACTCCAGCCCAATGAAGGAAAATCGGAAGATCCAGCCCATCCAGCCATTTATCCAACTGGAGTAGAGCCAGAGGATTTAGAAGGGCCGAGGAGGAGGGTGTATGATTTGATTGTTAAGCGTTTTTTGGCGACTTTTGCTGAAGAGGCGGTTAAGCAGAGTATTAGGGTGGATATAGAGGTTGAAGATGAGCCGTTCTTTTTCCGTGGGAGAAAAGTTTTGGAGCCTGGTTGGTTGGAGTTTTATGCTCCTTATGGTACTGCGGATGAGGTTATTCTTCCTGATATGAATGAGGGTCAAATACTTGAGCCGAAAGAGTTTCTCTTTCAGGAGAAGGAAACGAATCCGCCTGCTCGTTATAATCGTTCATCGACTGTTAAAGAAATGGAGAAGAAAAATTTGGGTACTAAGGCTACTAGGGCGGAAATTGTGGAGAATTTGTTCGATCGAAATTATATTGACGGTAAGAGAATAAAGGTAACGGAGATAGGAAGACAACTTATTGAGTCTTTAGATGAGTATTGTCCAGAAATTGCTAGCGAAGAGTTGACCGCTTATTTTGAGGAACAGATGGAAGAAATCAGGGGGGGTAATCAGAGTAAGGAGGAGGTTCTTGAAGAAGCTAAAAAAGAACTTGAAGACATCTTAAAGAAATTCAGAGATCATGAGGTGGAGATAGGCGAGCCTCTTGGAGAAGCTTATCGAGAAACGAGAAGAAATCAGAAAATAATGGGAGATTGCAAGGAATGTGATGACGGGCAGTTAAAGATAATCGTTTCGAAAAGGACTGGAAAAAGATTTGCAGGATGCACCAACTATCCTGATTGTACAAATTCCTTCCCATTGCCACAAAACGGAAAGATAATCCCGTTAGACGAATATTGTGACGAATGTGAAGAACCGCGAATAAAAGTGATAAGGAAAGGGAAAAGGCCCTATACGATGTGTATTAATCATAGGTGTTCCACAAAGGATGATTGGGGTATAGACCTTTCGGAGATTGAAAAATCAGAAGAGGAAGTCAAATATCAAAAATTGGTGAATCAAACTGTTTCTAAAGTGAAGGAGAATGTAGAAAAAATGGAAAACGTTGATTTTGAAAAATTATTGGAAGTAGAAAAGGAAACAAAAGATAGGAAAACTCTTAAAAGCTGGTTAGAGGAGAAAGTAGAGCATTAAGAAATTGAAAGCCTAATTTTTTCATGAGTCTTGCAGTTGTTTGTTATTGGAGGATGTGAATGGTTTAATGAAGGAGAGAGTGTTTGTGAGTATCGGTAAGAATTTGTTTTTGTTTTTCGCGAATTTTTTACTCTTTGAGTTAGAACGGATATAGGGGATAAGTTGAAAATAGCGATCATTTCTGATTTTCATCTAGGCGCGAAGGAGGGGACTTTGAGAGAGAAAGATCCTTTTGATCAAGCAAGGGAAGCATTTGAGAAAGCTTTGTCTATGGGAGCTCAGCTTATTTTAATTCCTGGAGATATTTTCGACTCGCGGATTCCCAAGCAGGAGGTATGGTCGGAAGCTATGAAAATATTGTCTTTAGCTTCGGAAGGGAAGAACGAGGATATTTCTATAGATAGGACTATCAAGAGAGATAAAGAGAACATTACTGTATTACCTCTTCGAGGTGTACCTGTTATAGCGATTCATGGAAATCATGAGCGAAGAGGAAAAGGTTTTGTTGATTCGATAGAAGCATTAGAGTCAGCAGGACTTCTGATCCGGCTCCATCATAGTGGAATTGTTCTAAATAGCCCTGAGGGTAAGGTAGCCATACAAGGAATGGGATATGCGCCGGAGGAGTATGCGATAGATCTTTTAAATAAGTGGAAACCAGATCCAGTCGAAAACGCTTTTAATATATTCCTTCTCCATCAAGGATTAGGACAATTTACGTATTCTTCAGCAGATGAGTCAAGACTAAAACCGGCCGACTTGTTGGAAGGTTCTGATTTGTACGTTTCCGGACATGTTCATTATAAAATAGAAGATGAGGTTTTCGGTAGGCCTTTGATTTTTCCTGGAAGTACATTTCGAACTCAACTTTTGCCGATAGAAGCTGAGAACCCTAAAGGATTCTACATGGTGGAGTTAGACGAAGATGAGGTTGATTATTATTTTGTTAGGCTTAACTCTGTTCGTGATTTCTTTTATGAAGAGAAGGAATTTAATCAGGCTACTCACGGTGAAGTTGAAGATTGGATAAGAAATAAGGTGAGGGATTTTTTGGAGAGAGAACTTCATAATCCTGATAAGATTCCTTTGGCTAGGCTTCGATTGTTGGGTACACTTGCGAAGGGTTCCTCACGAAGTGAGATTGGTTTTAGTGAAATCAAGGAAGAATTCGAAGATAAAATAATACTTGCTATTACGGGGGAAGATCTTTCATCCTCGGAACTTGATGAGAAAGCCCAATTTTTGAAGGATATTCGTGAGGAGAAAGTGTCGATGGAGGAAAGAGGTCTTCGTGTTCTCAAGTCTAATTTAGAAAATTTGGATTATGATGAACGTTTTGATGTTGATGAACTCTATAATTTGCTTTCGAATGATAGGGTTGATGATGCTATAGCTAAAATTTCGGAGAAAATAGATTGTCTTACTGAGTCCGAGTTGGGGGTTGAAGAATGATTACTAGTATAAAGCTCCGGAATTGGAAGTCTCACGAGCAGACGGAGTTGCGTTTAGAAGAAGGGACTAATGTTCTTGTGGGTATAATGGGTAGTGGTAAGTCTGCCGTTCTAGATGCGATAACTTATGGGTTATTTGGGACTGTTCCTGCGGTTAAAAACAGGACAATCACTTTAGATGATTTAATTAGAAAAAGACCAATTAAAGAGGATTCCGCTGAGGTTGAAGTGGGGTTTACTACTCCGGATGGGGAGGATTTTGTCGTTAAACGTGTTTTGGAGAGAGGGAAGGGGACGACACTTGCAGAGCTAAGAGATGGTGAGGGGGAGTTAGTTAATAAGCCAAAGTCCACAGCTGTCACTGAGGATGTTACATCTCTTCTTAAAGTTGATTATGAATTTTTCGAGCGTATGATTTATGCTGAGCAGAATCAGCTTGATCGGTTTCTAACTTTGTCTCCTAGAAGGCGTAGGAAAATAGTAGACGAGTTATTGAAAATCAACAAGTTTGAGAACGCGAGAAAAAACACTACTACTCTCATAAATAGGTTGAAGGATAGGAGGGAGGATAAGCAGAGGGAGATAAAAGAGCTCCGGAGCGATGAAGATATAGACTCGTTATCGTCTTTAGAGGAGGAACTGGAAGAGACAAAATCGGAAAAAAAAGATTTGGAAAAAAGGAAGGAAGGGATAAAACCCGACTTGGATAAGGCCAAGGAGAAGTTGGAAGAATTTGAAGAAATTCGGATTGAGATTGAAGAAATATCAAAAAAGATAGAATC
>CAYSUV010000027.1:0-9640 GCA_964434275.1 Hadarchaeota archaeon (SeqCode)
ATTGGAGTATTGAAGCATACGATAATGAAAGTTCAAAATATGAAAGTTCTGTTAGGGATTTAACAGTAGATGCTACTCCTCCAAACATAACAATACATTCTCCTGAAAATAAAACCTATGCAAAAGAAGATATTTTATTAAACATATCTGCAGAAGATGATAATTTAGATACAATACTTTATAATCTTAATGGAAATTCTAACCAAACATACACCTCTGAAACAAATATAACAGGTCAAGATGGACAAAATACTGTAAATGTTTATGCAAATGATACTCTTGGAAATACTAACTACGAGAATGTAACCTATATTCTAGAGAAGATAAGCACAACACTAAACTCCCCAGCAGATGGCTCAACAATATATGATAATCCTGTAACTTTTAATGCTACTGGAGAGATTAATGTAGGAGATGACTATTTAACTAATATGAGTTTATATACTAATGAAACAGGGATTTGGAGTTTAAGGAATACTACAGAAATAAAAACAATAGAAGATTTTGAAGACCAAAACTATGATGATTGGACTAGGACAGAAACAGGCGGTTCAACAAATATAGTTAATTATGGGAAAGTAGGGAATTATTCAATAGAACTTGAAGTTATAGGAGATACTTCTCATCCATCTGAGACACAAGCTCTTCCTTATGATATTGTTAACGGAACATATAATTTTTGGATAAATAACAGCGATGTTTCAGACGGTTTTGATAGGGGTGTTTCCATTTCTTCTGGAACAACAAGATTGGCTTCCACATACGCAAGATTAGACTTATCCGATGGAGTAATAAATTACCAAACAAATAACGCTTCAAAAACCGAAATATACAACTCCACGCAAGATAATAAATGGTATTTATTCCAAATAATTCCAAATGAGAATAACAATTCAGTAGATTTTAAAGTCTATGATAGTGATGGCACTACTGAATTAGCAAATGCTAGTGGGGTGCCAATAGGTAACGATAAATTAGATAATATTTTAATATTCAACGAAAGAACTAATGACGCTTATGGACCAGTTTCAATAGCAGTAGATGAGATATTTTTAGAAACAGACAACTATAAGAGTACATTCAAAAACACTTACACATCAGGACAAAACATAAAATGGAGTGTAGAAACCTGTGATGATACAGGCAGTTGTTCATTCGCAGACAACAATTTCACATTCTCAATGGATTCAGAAGCTCCAAACATAACAATAGAAAATCCAGCAGGAACATTTGATTATGGGGCAGTAGGAACAAATGAAACTTTAAATACAACTGTAACAGACAGTAATAATTTGGATAGTTGTTGGTATAATTATAATGGAACAAACACAACATTTAGCTGTTCGTCTGGAGTTAAAGCAAGTGAAGAATTTAATTTGGCAGATTTAGGAGGAAGTCAGAGTTTAACTGTTTATGCTAATGATAGTCTTGGAAATGTTGGAAGTAATACTACTAATTGGGAGTATAAGGTATTAGAAACAGGGAGAGATTACGAAGAGAATGTTGTTGAAGGAGATAGTCAGGACTTTTCAATCAATATTAGTTATGATAGTGATAAATATTTTCTAAGTGGAGAATTAGTTTATAATGGAACGAAATATTCAGGAGAAGTAGAAAATAGTGATGATACTGCCACAATTTCAAGAACAATCTCTATTCCTAATGTTGAAAATCCTACAAATAACACTTTCTACTGGAATGTGGATTTAACAACTGACGCAGGAACTGAAACAGTAAAGACAAAAAATAGTACACAGGAAGTAGAACCATTAAAAGCAAGTGAAACAGGAAACCCTTACTCTCCTGCATTTGTTAATTTTACAGTTTATGATGAGCAAACATTAGATAAATTAAATTCCACAATAGATTTAACTTTTGATTATAAAATTGAAGGAGGAACATCAAGTCAGTCTTTCTCTTATTCAGACCAATCAGAAAATAATTCAGAATGGAGTTTTGCTTTTGACCCAAGTGACGAAACCTATTCAGTTGATGCTACAATAGATATTGAAAGAACAGGATATAGCCATAAATTTTACAACTTTAAGGGAATTGAATTTAACAATGATACAACTCAATATGATATGTATTTACTTCCTGATGCAGAATCAACATCATTTATTGTAACTGTAAGAGATAGCAGTTATCAGCCTTTAAAGGATGTAGAAGTTTATACCCAGAGGTATTATCCTTCAGATGATATGTGGAGAACTGTAGAAATTACTGAAACAAATGATAACGGAGAAACAGTAAAACACTTTTTCACAGAGGATACAAAATACAGGTTTAAGATATACGATGAGGGAGATTCGATTTATACATCTCCTGCAACATTAATATATTGTGAAAGTTCTCCTTGTGAAGTAGAAGTTGTAGTTCCGGAAGAATTTACAAGCGTTATAGACCAATATAAGGAACTGAATAATTTGGATAGCAACTTAGAATATGATGAGGGAGGTAAGGATGTAACATTCTCTTACTCAGACAGTTCTGGAAACTTTACTGAAGGAAGATTAAAAGTTAAGAGAAAGAATTTTGGAGAGGCTTCTATAAGTCCTGTATGTGATAAAACAAACACAAATAAAACTGCTGTAATGGTCTGTGATTTATCCGGAGAGAAAAACGGAACTTATGTTGCAGAAGGTTTTATAACAAGAGATCAGGAGTACTTAGCAAACAGGATAAGTTTCAAAAAGGATTTACAGATTAGAGAAATTGTTGGTGAAGACGGGATTTTATGGGCAATATTCTTACTAATCGGAATGGCAATGCTTGGAGTTTACAGGCCAAGTATTGGAATAGGTTTCGGCATAGTCGGAACTGTAGCTATAAGTTTCCTAAATATAGTTTCAATACCAATAACAGCCATTGTATCTATTGCTGGTATTGGAATAATACTGCTGTTTGAGGTGAGGAGGCAATAAAATGAGAAAAATATCAAATAATCAAATGTATAAAAACAAGAAAGGAGGATTAGTATTAAGGGATGTAGTATTTATGATGTTCCTTTTTCTGGGAATTGTAGCTTTTGCTTCAATATTAGTTACTCAAATGGGGAATGAATATGATAATGAGAACATGACCACTTCCTATAATCAGGATACAATAGGAAAAAACGCATTAGAAAATAAAAGTGAGAACTGGGAACAAATAGGAGAGGATTTATCAGGAGAAAATGGAATTATGGCTATGATTGGTGGAGGTTTAGCAGGAGCAGGGAATGTGTTAGTTAAAGCAATTTCTGCCCCTCTAACATTTTCAAAAATGTTAACTTCAACTCTAAACATATTCGGAGTAAATGAAGAATTTCAAAATGTGGCTGGCTGGGTTTTAGCAGGATTTTTATATGTGCTAATAATATTTTCAATAATTAAAGTATTCCTAAGAGGAGGAGATATATAAAATGGCTTATGACACTCCAGGACAAATGAACAGTACAGTAGATGTATTTACTTGGGTTAATTCAGTAACTCAAAACGCATTTTTTCCATTTATAATAATGGCTGTATTTGTAATTATATTTGTAAAAATGCAGTTCACTCCTTCAAATACAGCTGCAAAGTCATTTTCAGCAGCTTCTTTTGTAACAATGATTATATCTGTACTTGCAAGAGTTCTAGATTTTGTGGATACAGGTTTTATGTCAATATTCATAATCCTTACTGCTGTAGGAGCGATATGGATGCATATGGAAAATAAAGGTGGAGCTTAGAAAGGTTTAAAAAATGGGAATGATAAATAATAACAAAATGGTGAAAGAAAGGAGAAAAATAAACAGGGTTATGTTCGTATTTTTGTTATTAACTATGTTTACCTTAGTGAACATTTCTTTAGTTTCTTCTGATAAAGTTGAGATTCAGGAAACAAAGGGGATTTTAATTACTGATGCAAACCAAGAGTATATAGAAAAAGGAGAAAACTATTCTTTTGATTTTCATCTTTCTAAATTAGAAGATGGAAGTTTAATTACAGATAATAATACAGATTGTCATCTTTCTCTTTATGGAGAAAACGGAAAAAATTTGTTACATGAAAATCTTACATATTCAAGTTTAACAAATAACTGGGATTTAGAGGTTTCTGGAGACCATTTTGATAGAACTGGAGAATATAATTATATAGCACATTGCTCAGATGATTTAAACAAAATTGGAGGTCAAAGGTCTGAAAAAATATATGTAACACAGACAGGAATAAATTATACAGGAAACAACCAAATAATATATATGGGTGTTGTCTTCCTTTTCTTCCTGGTAGCTGGATCTTTCTTGTTTATGTCTCATCAAACTCAGGAAACAGGAGTTAAAATCTTCTTAATAATGTCCTCATTTGTTTTCATGATAGGAAGTTTGGCATCAAGTTATATAATAGTTAATATAAGCAGTATAACAGCAGACTTAGGAAATGTAGTTATAGGTATGATCTTTGCCTTCGGTTTGATATTCTTCACAATATTTGCCTATATAATGATAAAGCAAATACAGGCAGCCATTGATATGATGAGAGTAAATAAGGGTTATGAAATGGACTTCTAGAAAATGGAAGAAGAAAAGCCTCTTAGAACAACAAAAACCGTAAATATGAGGGTAAGTCTTAATTTTAAAAAGCTTATAGAACAACTTATTAAAAATGAACAAGAGAGAGGAAATGTATCATGTTCTGAACCAACTGCTACAGAAATACTTTACAAGAGAATACAAAACTTAGGTGGTTTAAGAAAGACATAATTCTGTGTAAAAAATTTGTAACAAAATGGGTGCATGAGTTTATAAAGGAGCTTTTCTTTTCTTATATTAATGAAAAATATACTTAGTATAATTACAAATAGAAGTGAAAGGAGGTTTAAACTTAGAAGAAAATGAAATTAAGAAGCGTCCTCGACAAAAAGAATAAGAGAGGAATGGCTTTAGGTGACATGTACCCAGCAGTTCTTACTATAGTCCTTATCGGTATTGTACTAGGTATCGGACTATATGTACTTTCTGAGGTTAATGACAACATTAATGACACAGATGCTACTAATGCAATAGACGACACAATTAGTGGTTTAGGTGACTTTGCTGGATGGATCGCAGTTATTGTTGTTGTAATCGCAGCTGCTATCGTTTTGGGTATAGTACTTAGAAGCTTCGGACAGGGCTCAAGAGGAGTATAATCTTCTAAGGTTTTTAGAAAATGAATCTTAGAGATATGCTTCCGGCGGTGATAACAATCCTGTTAATAGGAATACTCCTAGGTATAGGATTGTATGTAATGTCTGAAGTTCAGACCGAAATAGCAACCGAGTTTACAGGAGAGGATAACAACGTTAACCTAACTACGGCTACAAATAATCAGACAACTCTGACAAATGCTTCACTTCCTGGTTATGAATTACTGTCAGAGACAGTAGTTAACGAGACAGGAGATGAGATACCTGATACAGAGTATAACGCCTCAAAAGATGGTGTTATAACTTGGAGTGATGATTTGGTTGCTGGTAGCACAGCTTACTATACTGAAAATGACACAGTTAATATAACCTCAACTTTCATATATGAACCAGCAGATTCTCCAGAAGAATCTGTTGCTAACGTATCTGAAGGATTAGGAGACTTTTCCGGATGGATACCTGTGATAGTTGTTGTTATAGCTGCTGCAATAGTCTTGGGTATAGTACTAAGGAGATTCGGTCAGACGACACAAGCATAAAGCCAAAACTACTTTATTAATCTGGAAAGGGGATGAATTTCCCTTTCCGGAAATTTTTTATAATCACAATCATTAATTAAATAAAACAGGAGGAAAAAAATGCCATACGGAAAAGGAAGTTATACATACAAAAGATGTGCAAAATGTGGAAAATACAACGGGACAAAATACAAGATGTGTGCCCCGTGTAGAAAAAGCGTTCAGAAGCAACTTAAAAAGAAATATAAATAAAATGAAAACAACAGTAGAAGACAGGCTGAAAGCCCTGGAAGACCTCAGAGAGGAATTTCCAGGTGATATGAAGCTTTCAGATGTCTTTGACAAAGTTATAGAACAATATGAGAGAGAAGAAAATGGCCAAAAAACCGTTTTACGGAATTAAAATTGGAAATAGTTCATTAGGTTTAAGAACTAATCTATTTAGAAATAGCTGGAAAGAGCTTAAAAAGATGAAACCTAATAAGAAAATTAAATATAATAGAAAATAAAATGCCAGTATATCAAGCATATAACCCAAACATAAAAGCATGGGTAAAGTATGACTTTACTAAGAAGGGGGTTAGATGGCTTGATGTTAAACAGAGAGAACCTAAAAAACCCTTTAAAGGTGTTCCTAAAAAAGGTAAGAAAAGGAAATAATCAAATAAACAAAAATCTTAACTCACAGGGCTTTATACAGGCTCTGAGAGGGTTTAGAGAGTTAGATTAAGATGGCAAAGAAATACAGATATGAAGGAAAGGTTTATAAAGTAGGGAAATCAGATAGGAAAGGAAAGGAATACTTTGCAAAACTTCCCAGCGGAAAAAAAATACATTTTGCAGATCCGAAAATGGGTGAAAAACCTGGCTCTAAGCGTGGAAATAATTATTGTGCTAGGAGTTTGGGTATTGCTAAAAAGTACAACATTAAAGGAGATACGAAGAGCCCAAACTTCTGGAGCAGACAGCTTTGGAGTTGTAAAGGGAAAAAATCAGTTTCAAAGAAAAGGTTTTTCGGGAAGGTAAATACTAAGAAAATTAAAAATGGAAAAAAGAACTAAACCTGAGATCTTTAGCCGCATCGTCGGATATTTAAGACCTGTCCAGAATTGGAATGAAGGGAAATATGAAGAATTTAAGGACAGAATGAGCTGTAAAGTAAACGTCACCTAAAATGGAAAACCAAAAAATATAAAAAGTAAAATCTTTTTAATATTATATGGAAAAAAACAATTCTAATGAAAATACTGAAAAAAAAGGAGGGAATAACCTAGAGGATGGAGAGAAATTTTTAGAGGATTTAATAAATCAAAGTTCGGACTATATGATTAAAAAATTGGATTCCTATTTAAATAAGGCTAAGGAACAAAGAAAAAAGATAAGGGAGTCAGAAAGAGCGGATAAAGAGAAGATAGAAAAAAAGATAGAGGAAAAAATAGATTTACTTAAAAAAATAATAAGCAATATGAAAAAACAAGCCCAATTACAAAGAGAATCTATTGATTTACAACAGAAGTTTACAAAAATTGATGAGGAACTAGACTCTCTACTAATTTAAAATGAACTATAGTTTTTTGGCCGATATAGAATCTTTCATTTCTGCAAATACTAGTTTTGGGTTCTTTGGCAATTCTATAATTCTTTCATCAATAGCAGGAAATATGTATTTTATTAAAAGAGTGGATAAAGACAGAAAAGAAAAAATTGAATTAAAGAGTTTATTAAAAGAATGTGAACCTCTTTTGAAAAAAATAATAAATGGTAAAAATTTTGAAACTTCAGATATTCATGACGCTAAAAGAATAAGGGATGAAGTAATTAAATTATACTATCCAAAAAAATGATAGGTGCAATAGTTTCAGTAATTGCATGTTCAGTATTGGTATATGGAATTATTAGAATAATAAAAATAAACAAAGAAGAGAAAAAAGAGAATAGAGAACTAGGATGTATTTATTATTATGGTTTAAATAACTATAATGATTATAAAAATAAGTGTGAAGTTAAATAATTAATTTATCTCCTTGTTCTCCAATATTTTTTTACCTTCTCTTTTTTACGAACCCTTCTCTTTTATTAAAAGAGTCTAAATATTTTTGCTTGCTAATTTAATTAATCCCAACCAACGATTCTCCCCTAGATCTAAATCCTGTCCTGCTAAAGTGCAGGGTTGGTTTCCTGTGGTTGTGTGTTCTTCTATAAAGTTATGTTGTATAGTTAATCCTGCCATTATTAAAGGAGCAGACCAAAGAGCTTTTAATCCTCTAAAATCCTTTACTCTATCTTTTATCTTCATAAATACAGTTTCAATCCTGTAATTATGTTTTCTTGTCTTTTGAACATCCTGTATTTCGTGTTCTACCTTTAATCCGCCCTTCATTCCTAACCTATTACTATAGAAAAGTTTCTTAAATGCTCTAGGGTAAAACTGAGCTGCGTCTGTCTGAATAAATTTTGGCTTTCCTTTTTTAACAGCTTTATTAATAAATTTCTTTGCCTCTTCCACATTTCCAGACTGGCTATAATGAATACCTGTAATCATTCTAGTATCCCAATCAACACAACACCAAAATTTATCTTCTATACCTTCCCTGTTAATAAAAGTTTCATCTGCATAATAAGAACTTCCTAAATTATACTTTAACTTCTCCACAAAGTTATGAACTTTAAGAGAAAATTTCCTTACCCAGTTCAGAATAGTAGCATGGCTTACCTTATTTAAGAAGTGTCTTTTTAATTGATTTCTCATTTTTCTTGAAGAAAGATTAGATAAATACATGTCTACAGACATAGAAATCGTTTGAGGAGAATTACGCATTCTATAAAATCCTTCGTCTTTAGTAAAATATCTTCCGCAGTCTTTACATAGGTATTTCTGAATATTCCCTCGATTTTTAGTCTTTCTGTTGCCTTTTTTGATATAGCTTTTACTTTTACAAAAAAGACACTTAACTTCGTCTTTTTGATTCTGTTCTTTCCATTCCGAAAGTTTTTTATTTCTTGCATTCCTTTTCATTTTGGTGGGGGTGTTTGTTTGAACGCGGGCACCCCTGCCGTGGCTTTTGTTTATTTTTAATTAATATTTATTCGTCCTATTATATATTAAAAAACGCTACTATTTAAATTTTTCGGTTTTTTGATATTTATTCGTCCTATTTAATTTTTTATTCCGAAAAATTTATAAATAAGTAATACTATTTAATATTAATAAATATATATTTAATAGGACTATGGAAGATAAAAATAAAAAACCTGTAAGGGATGAAGAACTTTTAAATGAAGTTGAAGGAATTTTTAGTAAAGAGGATAAAGAAGAAGTCAAAAAACACCTAACTTATGATAATAAACAGTATTCTCTAAGAATCCCTAAGAAATTTATAGAAGAAGCCGAAATTAATAAAGATAAAGACTTTTTTAAGATATGTTTACATTATCCTCCAGTAGATTCAAACGAAAAACCAAAAATAACAATAGATTTAATAAGAGAAAATGAAGAAAAATCAAAGACTTAACCAAAAAGAAAGGGAAATATTAAGAGCCTTAAAGAATAGTAGAACAGGTATGACTCCCTATGAAGTATCCAAAAAAACAGGAATAACTTGGGTAACTGTCAAAAAATACCTAAAAAATCTAAAAAGAAAGGGGGTGGTGGTATAATGGTTACAAAAAAAAAGCAAACAAAAACACCTACAAAAAAGAGAACAACTAGTAAAAAAACAGGAAGAGCTAGAGCAAAAAAATATAAAATAAATCCTGACCTAGTAAGAGAAATAAAGAAAAGGAGACAAAAGAGAAAATGAGTGAAATAAATCTAAGAGTTGAGGATTATTCAAAATTAAAGAAATTACACGACGAGATTATTCAACTAATGAATTCTGCAGGAATAAGTTACTATAATGCTATAGGGGTTTTGGAAACAATAAAACAGGAAATCTTTTCAGAGGAAGATAAAGAAGAAGAGGGTTAATAC
>CAYSUV010000028.1:0-9487 GCA_964434275.1 Hadarchaeota archaeon (SeqCode)
GGGCGTAACTATGCTATTCTAGGGCTATCAACTTTCCTATTTTTTTACGGTGGCTGGCCTTTCTTAAAGGGAATTTATTCAGAGTTGAAAAGTAAGTCTCCAGGAATGATGACTTTAATTGCTGTTGCTATCTCTGTTGCTTATTTTTATAGTTCTGCTGTTGTAATTGGTTTGAAAGGAAAGTTTTTCTTTTGGGAATTAGCGACTTTGATAGATGTTATGCTTGCCGGACATTGGATAGAAATGAGGTCTGTAATGGCTGCTTCTCGATCTCTTGAAGAGCTTGCTGAGTTAATGCCTTCGGAAGCTCACCTTATAAAGAATGGAGATACTGTAGACGTTGAAATTAAAGAACTTTCAAAGGGGGATAGGGTCCTAGTAAAACCCGGAGAAAAAATCCCGGCCGATGGTGATATCGCCAAAGGTAGTAGTTACGTAGATGAATCTATGTTGACAGGAGAGTCTCAACCAGTCCCAAAAGAGGAGGGAGACGAAGTAATTGGAGGGTCTATCAATGGTGAAGGTTCTCTTGAAATAAAAATTAAAAGCGCTGGTGAAGATTCCTACCTCTCAGAAGTAATCAATTTGGTTCAAGAAGCACAAGATTCAAAGTCTGAATCTCAGAGGCTTGCCGACAGAGCAGCCTTTTATCTTACTATAATAGCCCTTACTGCTGGAACTATAACCCTCATATCTTGGTTGACCTTCACCGGAAAAGAATTACAATTTGCTATAGAGAGAATGGCCACAGTTATGGTCATCACTTGTCCTCATGCTTTAGGTTTAGCAATTCCCCTTGTAACTGCTGTTTCTACATCAATGTCTGCTAGAAATGGTTTATTGATTCGTAATAGAACGGTTTTTGAAAATTCTGGAGATATAACGACTGTCGTTTTCGACAAAACTGGAACATTGACTGAGGGAGTATTCGAAGTGAGTTCTATAAGAACAGTAGGGGAGTATAGTGAGGAAGAAGTTATAGAACTAGCCGCTTCTTTAGAACAAAATTCGGAACATCCAATAGCTACTGGCATATTGGACAAAGCAAGTGAGAGAGAAATCGAACTTCTTTCAGTCTCGGATTTTCAAGCTATTGAAGGAAAAGGGATAGAGGGAAAAATAAAAGAAAAATCAGTTAGAGTTGTGGGTCCAAACTATCTGGAAGAGCAAAGCATTGAACTCCCAGAAAGTTTAGAAACAAGTGAATCAGCAACCGTAGTATATCTTATAGTTGACGAGAGGCTAGTCGGTTCTATAAGTCTTTCAGACAAAATTAGAAACGATTCTTACGAAGCAATTGAAAAACTAAAAAACGAAGGAATCAAGGTCTGGATGCTCACGGGAGATAACGAAGCTACAGCCAAAGCAGTTGCAGAAGAATTAAAGCTTGACGGTTATTTTGCTGAAGTGTTACCTGATGAAAAGCAAGCGAAAATTAAGGAACTACAAGAGAGAGAAGAATTCGTCGCTATGACTGGAGACGGAGTCAATGATGCTCCTGCTCTTGCCCAAGCAGATGTCGGAATAGCAATTGGATCAGGTACAGACGTGGCGGCAGAGACTGCTGACATAATCCTTGTTGAAAGTAAACCTAGCGATGTGACAAAACTTATTCTCTTCGGCAAAAAAACTCACAGCAAGATGGTTCAGAATCTTTTTTGGGCAACTGGATATAACGCAATTGCGATACCTTTGGCTGCTGGTGTTCTCGTTGGTTATGGAATAATTCTTCCACCTGCAATTGGGGCTTTATTGATGTCTTTAAGTACAATTATTGTAGCCATTAATGCTAAGCTTTTGAGTATTTAGCAGGAGATTCTCTCTCGAACGAAGATTATTATGTCCGTTTTTTGGAATCTTTTTAAGGAGGTGAAATTTTTTGCCTACTTGTGATTTGTGTGGAGAGTCTTTTGAAACTAAAGAGGAACCTATGGGACATGCGAAAGAAGAGCAGGCTAGAAGAGATATAAGTAAAGTTTCTAATTCCTAGAGTTACTGACCTTTATTCGAATTACAGATGAGTAATTAGTTTAATCATTTCATTTCTTCAGAATGTTCTTTTTTCAGGTGTTCTTTCAGTACTTTTTCTGTTCCAGATGTTTCGTCACATAATTCACATGAGTACATGTTTGAACTTAAGGTTGGTTTGTCGTCCCTCTTTATTCAACCTGTTAGTCTACGTGGTGGGAAATCTAGGAAATTAAACATTTCCTTCTCTAGTTTTAGAAAAACTTGTATTCATCCTTTCAATTTATCCCGATATACTATAGCAAGGTAAATTGCTAGACCGGAAATCGCAATCCATGTCTCGATTGCGTAGAGGCGGCGGGTAACCATTAATTCAAAGGGTAAATTTTTCGAAACTCCGAACAAGGGTCCGACTTTTCCGGATTCGGGGACTAATGAGAAGAATGTTTGATAAGCTCCGTATAGAATTTCCGTAAGAAAAGCAAGAATAACTATAATATTCAATATCTGCCATTTTTTCTTCATACTGATTAACATCTCTTACTAACTATTATTAGTATCTTGGTAGCGTGTGATTGCTTCCGTTGGACATGGTTCTAAATATGGTGCCGGGTCACAATGACGGCATTCTTTCGGGAAAGAGGTATTCAGATATTTACCGGAAGCCGCGTAGATGCGCGCTTGAGGTAAAGGCTTTCATAGAGGGCTAGGTAGAGATTTTTACTTCGTGAATGTTCTACAGCCCAAGCAATTTGACATTGCATAGAACCCACACAATGTTCCGGTTTTACAAATACTGTTTTTAAAAATCTCCTTCTCAAATGAAATTAGCAATCTTCAACTTAATAAAAACATATTCAAATCCTCATATACAAAGATATCTTCAATTTACCAATAAAACACTGGTTAAAACGGAAATAAAGCGAACTTTTTGTAAAGGTCAAAGAATGGTCCAGAGAAAATGATAATAAAGTTTTTCCATAATAAGAATAAGTTTCTTATAGAGTAGAATGTTCGAAAAAATTCACAACGTAACCTCCTCCTTAATTTCTGAGATAGGTTCCGACGATTTATTCCAACAAATAGTGAAAAATGCTCAGGAGATATCCAACGCAAAATTTGTTATTTTATCTTTCTATGACAGTGAAAAGGGAATTATAAAACCCAATGCAATATCGGGAGCGGATTCCTCGCTAATGAGCCAAGTTTCTGATATTTTCGATGTAGATACTCTACTTGAAACTGAGTTTCCAGTTGTTGGAACTCCGAGGTTTGAAAAGTTTTCGGAACAAAAAGAGAAAGAAATATTGAATCTTGACGGATTCAATGAGTACACTTTCGGTCTACTCAACGAAGGGAAATGTGAAAGGCTTGAAGAAGTGACAGGGATCGAGGGGATTATGGTGGCTCCACTATTGAACAGTGAAAAGGAATTGATAGGAATTTTAGCCTATCTTTTCAAAGACGAAAATGAAGACCGAAACCTAGAGCTTCTGATGATTTTCGCCGATCTTGCATCACATGCTATAGAAAAGTCGAGAATGTTCGCCGAACAAAAGAAGAGACGTGCTGAAAAGACGATAAAAGAGAATGTTAACATGACAGCAGAGGTTATGTCCGCGAGTATTTTTAGAAAGTTTGGAGAAAAACTCCCAGTATCAGAAATGGGTCTTAAGAGGGCTCTCGAACATTTAGCGGAGTTTGCAGTTGAACCGTCTCCGCCTTCAGTAATCTTTGACTTTATGACTACGGGAGTTCAGAACAATTTAAGAAAAGTAGGAATTGAAGCAGAGGGTGAAGAAATTAGAAAAGTGCTCAGTCCTCATCTGAAAAAATTTATGATGGAGACATTCTCACTCGCAGATGATTTGGATAGAGAAGTTCCCAATGAATATAAAGAATTTGAAAAACAACTAACTATCTAATAATAGAATGAAGGAATGCGATTCTGTAACTTCTATAATCCGTTGCCGAAATTTTAGATTAGGCAATAAAAAAAATATGGAGGAGTTTCATCTAAATTTTTTGGCTAAACCCTGAGCGTTAAAGAGCCTAATGATTTCTCTAGTTCTCTCGTAGGTGGCGTCGTAAATTTTTTCTTTGTATTCTTCATCAATTTTCATAATTTCATCTCTGAATTCAGTCAAACCATACTTTATAGAACTTTTGTCGTTCTCTTCTTTCCATTCTTCCATGTCTTCTTTCAAACCTTCAGGCAAATGTTCCCAAACTAGGTCTTGGAAATTGGTAGCTACATTCGCCTTCTTAATCTCATGTTCGGGAAACTGATCAAGGATTATATTTGGAGTCCCTGTAGTTCCATGCTGAGCTATACCGTTTACACCGTAAGGTTTGATAGCTTGAGCTATATCATAAGTTCTCCTTAAGTGTATATGTGGTAATTGTCCCTCTCCGTAATGTCCGTGAACCGAACCATTAGATATTGCCAGCAATTCTTGAGTTCTTCCTGCCTCATCTCAACTCTCTACGAATTATAGAGCTTCTCCTAATTTAGTAATCTCTTCTTCTCCTTTCACCTCACCAACTTCAGCTTCCAATGCATGTCCCTCTTCCACAATTGGCTTGGCTAGTTTTTTGGCAGCTTCCAGATTTTCTTGTAATGGAATGTAAGAAGCATCAACGCTGAAGGAGGTGAAGTCGTTTTCCATTCCTATATCTCTGAACTTCACGGCTTTATTCCAATCTTCATCAAGATCGTCCTTTCTACCATAGGTGTTATGGTCTTCATGCAAAAAGTAGATGGGATTTCCTACTTCCTCAGCGTACTTCTTTGTAAGTTCGTTGAGTTCATCGGGATATATTCCAGTGTAACACGGATCAAAACTTTCGGTTTTCGCTAGTTCAATAGCTACAACACTGTTCTCCTCATCGACAGCAGCTAAAATAGGTTCGATTGAAAGTTCTACTCTGGTGTTTGCTGCCAATACAGTTACTGTCTCGTCTTTAACTGCTTCCCAGACTTTCTTTCCATGTACTCTCATATCGAATCAACCTTTAACAAACCTCTGTTTGGCTTAAGTAAAAGATTTCGGTTGAGACGATTAATAATTCTCGATAAAACCTAAAATTTTGAAATTATCGAGAACAACACGACTTTCAGAAATAAAGAGGATAGGGATTCTCACTGCTAAACTAACAAAAATTTTATTTCTTAGTCTAAATCTTATAGAGAATTTTCCTTCCGGCTTTTAATTTATTCTTAGTGTTTTTTGTTTGTGTATTTGAAATTTTGAGAGGAATTCATTTAGTTTATAAATCGGGATAATAGGAACTTGCATATAATACTCTATCGGATTAGAATTACTTGTGACTATTATCGGATACTTCTCTTTTTTGAACAATCGTTTCTCTACTCTTTCAATTTGGTCTTCAACTGCTTTTTTAAGTCCATATTTTATTCTCCTCTTATTGTCCCACTTTTTACAATCGGCAAATATGATGTGTTCCTTTTCTGCCACTACATCATATTGACGTTTTGTGTCGTCAAAGGAGATCACCTCGCTGACTTTTACGTCATAATCATGAAAATCGAAAATTTTCCCTACAATATCCTCAAACTTCTGCCAATCGATATCCTCTAAAACTTCACTAAGTTGGGAGTAACTCTTAATTTTCTCTATTTCCAAACCTGACACCCCCTTAAGGGTCGATGTTTCTACTACGCATCTCTATAAGGATAGGAATGTTTTCATATTGTAGTTTTTCGGGAGGAAGGTGAAAATAAAAAACTTCTATTAAATAATCACTTTCAATCCACTTTCTTGAAGGGTTAACACAATAATTCACTATAAAAGACCGGGGGGCGGGGGAGAAATCCCCCCGGAGTTCCCTTAACGGGAATTGATTTCCCGGAGTTAGGCATTAAAGGAATCAAAACTTCGAAATCACTTCGCCATCTAAAAATATTAACAAGCTTTTAAAAACGGAACTGACAGAATAATTCTAATTTTACCAATTTATCTCCATTTTTTTGACACAAAACTGATTTCGGAAGAGATTCAAACCATATCTCTAGAGAGAAAAAAGAAAAAAAGTAGGAAACTTAGAAGTAATATAGGGTTTGGGGTTTCCAATTATTTAAAAAACAAGAGGAGGGTTAAATTTGTCGAAAAGACTTATCGATTACCGTAAAATTTTAAGTGATGAAAAAATCGACGAATTATTCTCAAAAGGATCCGAAATAAATAATTCTCATGTCGTTATGATAAATTCCACCTCTACCGGAGGGGGAGTAGCGGAGATACTGAGAAGTCTCGTACCTCTGCTAAACAATACTGGGCCTGATGTAGGTTGGAGGACTGTTCCTGGTCATCCTGATTTTTTCAGGGTTACAAAGAGGATTCACAATGCTCTTCAGGGTGATGAGATGGATCTTACCGAGGAGAAGAAAGAAGTTTATGAGAGTGTTAATGAGGATTTTTCAAAATATACTCATATAACTCATGATTTAGTCGCTGTTCATGATCCACAACCTCTTCCTCTTATCGATAATTATGCTCGTGATCAACCTTGGATTTGGAGGTGTCACATTGACCTTTCCGAACCCAATGAACAGGTCTGGGATTATTTAAAACAATTCATACTTCCTTATAATCATGAAATATACCAAATGGAAGAATTCGTAAGAAGTCCAGGACCTCACAGTATAATCCATCCTTCTATAGATCCTCTCTCTACTAAGAATGTTGAAATTGATGAAGAAACTGTTAATAAGTACTTGGAGAAGATAGGGATAGATCCTGGTGATTCCAGACCTTTAATTTTGCAGGTTTCGAGATTCGATCCTTGGAAGGATCCTTTTGGGGTTATTGAAGTTTTCGACAAGGTGAGAGAAGAGATAGATGCTCAACTACTTTTGGTAGGTGCGTTCGCCGAGGATGATCCTCAAGCTGAAGGTATATATGAGGCCATTATAAACAAAACTAGTGACAGAGATGACATTGTTGTCGCGCCTAACGTTCATGATATTGCTGTAAATGCTGCTCAAAGAGCAGCTGATGTGGTTCTACAAAAATCTCTTCGAGAAGGATTTGGACTAACAGTCGCTGAAGCTATGTGGAAAGAATCACCAGTTATCGGATCAAAAGTTGGAGGAATACCCAAACAGATCAAGGACGGAGAAACAGGGTACTTGGTCAAACCTAAAGATTATACAGAAGTCAAAGAAAAAATTCTCGACTTATTGTCCATGAGTTCTGAAGATAGAAAAGAGATGGGTGAAAAAGCGAAAAAAAGAGTCCGAGAAAAATTCCTAATAACCAGGCAGATAGAAAACTGGCTGGATTTGCTAATAAAAACCCTCAAAGACTGACTATAAAAAACTAAACTACTTTCTCTAGAAATTTCTCCCTAAACTCATCGACACTCAAAGTTTCGGTACCCTCCTCCTTAGCCCTTTCAAGTTTGTTACTGCCGGGATTCTCACCAACTACTAAAAAATCCGTTTCACCACTCACCGAGGATGTTACATTTGCGCCGTGTTTCTCCAACAGATTTTTCAATTCGTTTCTAGTGTAACCTTCTACACTACCAGTCAACACCATCTTTATCTCCTCAAATTCATCTCCCGTTTCAACACTCTCAAAATCACCGACGGTTTCCTTCAAACGGTTTAACGTCTTCCTATTATTTTCATTTCTAAAGAACGAGCATATACTGGAAGAAACCTCCGGACCAAGATCCTCAATCTGTTCCAATCGTTCTCTGCTGGCCTCTTCCAATTCTTTCAAAGAAAAGTTCTTAGCCAGTAATCTAGCTCTCTCTTTCCCAACATGTCGAATTCCCAACCCATAAATAAATCTAGATAAATCGGAATCCTTACTATTTTCAATCTGATTCAGCAAATTATCAGCCGATTTTTCTCCAAACTTTTCCAAAGAAATCAAATCCTCTTTCTCAATAGTGTAAATATCGGCTAAAGATTCAATTAATCCCTCCTCTACAAGTTTTCTGGCTACTTTTTCACCAAACCCCTCTATATCCATTGCTGACTTCGAGCAAAAGTGCTCAACAGACCTAATAAGCTGGGCTCTACAGGAAATCCCGCCGGTACAGAAATGATATTTTCCCTCCTCTTCCACAGCGCTACCACAAACAGGGCATGATTCAGGCATTGAAAAACTTCCTTCATCTTCCTCCACGACGTTCTTTATCTCTGGGATTACATCACCCGCTCTCTCAACTTTCACCTTCGCACCTTCACTAACTCCCAACTCCTTAACCACCCCCTCATTATGTAAAGTCGCCCGACTAACTGTAACTCCCTTAATATCCACAGGGTCTAAGAGAGCAACTGGAGTTAGCTTTCCGGTCCTTCCTACTTGAACAACAATCTTCCTAACTACAGTTTGACCGGTTTTCGGAGGAAACTTATAAGCGAAAGCCCATCTAGGATGGCGGGCAGTTTTTCCTATTTTTTCTCTTTTCTCAATATCGTTCACTTTCGCAACTACTCCATCAAGGTCATACTCAAGATCGTCCCGTAAATTCATGATCTTATCACGATATTCTATGAATGAATCGATATCCTCAAATAAATCGTTTAAACCATTCACTCTGAGACCCACATTCTCTAATAGTTCGAAAGTCTCTTCTTGAGTACTGATCTCTCGAGAACAGTCAAGAATGTCATAAAAGAAAATATTCAAGGGTCTTTCTGAAACAATTTTAGAGTCTAATTGTCGAATCGTCCCGGCTGCAGCATTTCTAGGATTTGCAAAAGGTTCTTTGTCTTTTTTCAATCTCTCTTCATTTAATTCGTGAAAACCTGATTTAGGCATATATACTTCTCCTCTAACAGAAAGCCTTTCAGGAGCATCATTCAACTTTAACGGAACTGTTCTGACTGTCTTAACATTCTTCGAAACGTCATCCCCTCTGACACCATCTCCCCTCATTATCGCTCTATCGAACTCACTATCAATATAAACAATTTCTACGGAAAAACCATCAAATTTAGGTTCCGCCGAATATTCAACATCTCCTAATTTCTCCCTTACTCTCTCATCAAACCTTCTAACCTCCTTCTCTTCCTCAGAAGAATCTAAACTTAGCATCTCAGACACATGTTCTCGAGTTTCAAAAGAATCTAAAGGTTCACCTCCCACCCGTTGAGTGGGAGAATTTTCAACTTCTAAAACAAACTCTTCCTCCAACTTACTGAGCCTATCAAAAAGTGCGTCATAAACCTTATCAGAGATTACAGGATCGTTCTCCCTATAGTATCTATAATCGTGATATTCAACGGCCTCCCTTAATTTCTCAACTTCTTTCTCCGCTTCTTTCTTAGTCATTTCATCTTTATCTTCAAAATCTATGTCAGGATTATGAATATATGGATTCTCTTCGGGTTCTTCAACCATGAAGGTAAGACCTCACATCTTCAATTGATTGAGTGTTTAAAATATGAGATTTCTCACATCAACCTCTTCTTGCTTGCGAAACTCCTAATTGTATATCACGTAACAGAATACTCTAATGAGACTCTGTCAAAATAACA
>CAYSUV010000029.1:0-9274 GCA_964434275.1 Hadarchaeota archaeon (SeqCode)
CCGGTCAATAAGGCCTGAAAGCATCTAAGGCTGAAGTGACTCCCGAAAATAGGCAACCAATCCTGGTTAAAAATACCGGGACTGGTGACAGTCACGGTGCGCCAGGACAAAGACAGGGGCAAGAAGACCCCGTTGATGGACTGGGGGTGTAAGCGCCGAGGTAACGAGGCGTTCAGCCTACCGGACCCAATAGTCTGAGGTGTCAAGTCCGAAAACTGCTAGGTCTGGGCGATTCTAGAGCAGGTAATTAGCACGACAATATCTTTTTTTAGTAAACTCTTCTTCTGAACATTCTTTCTACGTATTCGTCTCGATTTCCCAGAACCCCATCTATAGCTAATATTCTACTTTCTTTATCATTCACCAATTCAGCGATCCAGTAGGGGTAATAGAAAAGTTCTTCCTCTATCATTTCAATATCTCCGAAAGTCTCCAAGATTTCCAAAGCCTTTTCTCCGTCTATGATTTTCTTTTTCTTTTCATCATCTGAGATTTTTTTCGACTCAGTAGTAGGAATATCTTCAGCTGCTAATAAGGGTCTTTGAGAAAGTCGCGAAGGAATATCAATCTCACTTCCCAAGCCGATGAAAATCCCTTCCTCCTTATCAAAGCTCTTAACCAAGCCCTTATCCAGAAGAGTAGAAATAGCAGACTTAATCCTAGACAAATCATCGAAAACATTCCCCAAACTATCATAAGATATTGGATGTTCCCCCAAGATTTTGAAAAAGACATCTCTCTCAAAGGAACTCAAATTAGAAAGAATTCTAACACCATTAGTTCTCTCAAGCTTACCGACACCCTTCTTAATCAGCTCACCGCTCAAACCATCAATCTGCACCCTCAAATTCATAACTTTCCCACTTCTCGGATAATAATCAACGAGAAAACTCCAAATAGGGTAATAATGTTTAGAAATCCTCTTAACATGCTCAGAAGGCCAGAAAAATTTTAACTTAAAATCCCTCTCAGACTCCGCTATTTCCGTAGCTTCATCCAAACTCACAATGAAGGGAACAGCTAAAATCTCTTCTTCACCCGATTCGACCTTTTTCCTCTCAACTTCTTCTTCAGTTTCAACATCATAACTCTCAAACTTATCTTCAACACTATCAACCTCCTCCATTTCAACCTCCCCAGAAGATTCAACAACCCTCTCCCGGCCTTCATGCTGACTCTTCCTAGGCCTAATAGAAACAAAAAAAGCCTGACTGACTTCCTTATCTGCAGCTATCGCAGTGCCTTCAGGTAATTTTTTTAGAGAATCAGGGTCCTTGACTTCATTTGGTAAGGAAGTAGGCATTCTCTTCCAAACTTCTTTGATATCGTTTTCGAACGAAAGCCTATGAGAAAGCAAAATATCCAACTGAGAAATTATTTTAGAATTAAGAGCACTGGGTTGTTGAGTAGATAAAACAGCAGAAAGACCTGGCCTCCTGCCCTGTTTAACGTACTCAACCAAAGGGTCCGTGGCAGCAGTTTTTCCTGAAGAGGGAGCAAAACTATGAGCTTCGTCGATCATTAACCAAGTAGGAGGGATTGACTCAGTCCTCTCTCCCTTCTTACCCCTTAAATCCTTTATAGCTTCTTCACGAGCAGCTGCCTTTCTGGCTGAAAGTATCTTTCTAGCCAACATCCCTAAAACCAGAGAACCTATATTTTGAGGGAGAAAACTGATATCAAAAACGCTTATATTTCCTCTTCTTATTATATCCGAAAGTTTTTTTTCTCTACCAAAAATTCCCCAATCTTTAGCCGTATTTAATCTAGATGTCAAAGCTCTGCGAGTACTACCCTTAAATCCTTTTTTCTTAGATAATAATTCTTTGTCATGATTTATACATTCAACAAGATCTTCTATCGAAAAGTTTCGATTAGGTTGAACATCTCTACTCCCACCTCCTTCTTTATCACCCAGTCTTCTTGTAAATCCAGTCTTTACCTTTTCTATAGCTCTTTCAAGGAGTAACCCTTGTGGATTATATCGATCTATTCCAAAAGTAAGACACCAATCATCTGTAGTTAAACTATTCGGTTGAAAAGAGAAACTATTGTCAAAGGTTTCCGGAGGAACATTTTTTGTATAACCAGTAGGCACTAAGACGTTAACATTTTCCATCCCCTCTGTTTTCATATCCCATTTCTTCAAAAGCTCAAGCTCTTCGTCCTCTTGGTTTGGATATTTCATACTCCAAAAAATCCCGATAGGATCAATAATTACAGCAGCAATATCGGAGTTTTTTTGTGAAATTTCCTCCGCTAAAACCCCTAGGGTATAAGATTTACCAGAACCCCTCGCACCACAAACAAAAAGTACATGAGGGCTTGCGCTATCAAGTTTAACCGATTTTTCGTTTTCGCTCCCCACCCTTCCAATCGAAAGTAACCAATCATCTTTAGAGTTCCTCTCTCCTTTTTGACCTAGGACGATGGGATTTTCACCATTATTCTGAATCAATTTTTAACCCTCCTCCGCTTATTTCAGTTCTTATAGGAATACCGTTCTCACGGTCGATAGCATTTTTAATTTTTCCGGCATTTTTTCTACAGAGAGATATCATACAACCTCCTCCTCCAGCCCCCGTTATCTTTGCACCTAATGCACCTGCATCTCTAGATGACTGTATGAGTTGGTTAAGATGGGATGTGCTCACACCTAATCCTTCTAGAAGAGACTGATTAACATTCATTAAGACACCGACTTTTTCGATTTCATTACTTCTTAAATTTCGAATTCCCTCTCTTGTAGTTTGGCCTATCGCTCTAATCATCGGATCATAAATATTTGGACTCTTACTTTTTTGTTTCTTAACTTTTTCAACGAGTTCACAAGTTTTAGCATTTTTACCTGTATATCCAACTATAATGTCAGGGTTTGACAAATCTTCAAGCGTTTCAAGTTTATCGTTCTTTATTTTCAGAAAACCACCATGGACAGCCACACCCACTCCGGCTCGACTGGCTCTTCCTTGGATTTCCTTTTCGGCTTGATAGGCAAGATCTATAATCGTTTCTTTTTCTATTTTTTCTCCCTGCGTGAGAGCAACAGCTTCGGAAACAGCCGTCGTTACAGAAGAGGAGCTTCCTAAACCCGCCCCTAAGGGGAGTTCCGATGAGATTGAGAGTTTTATACCACTTCCACTATCCAAGTGTTTAAAGACGTTTTCAGAAACTTTGAGAATGTATTTTAGCTTTTCTTTGTCTCCTTGAGTATCTGCAATCTTCCAACCTTCCGGGCTTTTTTTGATATTTCCAGAAACCTTGCCGACTCCTTCAGATACAGCTTCAAATCTAGATGTATCTAATCTCTTAGCTTTCACATCGGTCCTTAAACCGATCGATACAACCAAGGCAGGCTGACCGTATACTACTGCATGTTCACCGAAAAGAAAGATTTGACCAGGAGCGGTAACGTGTTTCGTGTTTTCACCCGTATGGTGTTGTAGCGGCTTTTTTAAAATTGTTTTACTGATTGACCTCATAATCCCTACTTAGGAGGTAGCAGACCTAGCTTAGAATCACTAATTTGTTCTAAACCATGAAATCTTCTTCTTCCTCAGTTTCTCCCATGTACTCGCCTTCGTATTCCATCATATCTGTAGCAGGTTCTTCAAAATCGGTAGGGTTCATCTCACATTCCTTACAGAGAGTTGCTCCATTCCTAATTCTCTCTACGCTAATCTTTGTCGAGCAAGACTCGCACAAGTGCATTTTCGCTGCTTCACAGTTAGAACAAACAACGATTTTTTTGTTCCGCTGCTCATCCGTTAAAGTGTTATTACAACCCGGCACAGCACACACAACTTCTTCAGACATTTTTCTCACCAACTCACTCGGGCGAATTTTTTTGTATATTCATACTATTTATTGATTTTCATTACAAACGTAAACTAAATACTACTCCTTAAATAGGTAACTGTCTATTCTCCCCTCTCTTAAAAGTCTAAAAAATTACCTGATTTACTACTCTTGACTTTGTAAGGTCTCTAAAATTTTCCGGAGATATTCCTTCATCTCTTGCATGTCAGCACGCAGTTTCTTCATAGTCTCCATCAAAACTTTCGTTTGCTGACCTCCCTGAGCTCCGCCACGCATACTAGCCATACGACTCATAAGAGAAGCTTGACCCATAGGTCCAGGACCAGGTGGGCCTTGTCCTCCGCCTTTTTGTCCGTACATCTCTTTAACTTTTTCTTCCATTTCCTTCATTTTTTCGTCTGGGGTTTTCTTTTCTTTCTCTTCTTTCTTTTCTGATTCTTTTTCGTCTGTCATGATATCACCTGATTAAAGCCATGCTTCACTTAAAGGTGTTTTTGGTTTTACAGGATTATCTGATAAAAAAATAAAAATGGAACGTGAGGGGAATTTACTCCACTTCTTCAAAAACTTTTTTCGGTGCTCCACAAACCGGGCATGTTTTTGGGGGTGCCCCCTTTTCTGGGTAACCACAGTTCATGCATACGTAATATTCTTTGTCTTCAACTTCCTCTTCCGATTTTAGTTTGTCTAAAGTTTCTTCAAACATTTCTTTATGAGTCTCTTCAACTCGCTTTACCCACTTGAAGCTTTGGACAGCTTCGGCCCTCTTTTCGTCCCTTGCAATCTCTATAAACTCTGGATAGATATTAGTACACTCATCAGTTTCTCCTTCAATGGCTTCTTCCAAATTTTCTTCGGTAGGGGGTACCCATCCTTGGGCAGCCATCTGATTTAATGCATGAACTTTTTCAGCCTTCGCAGCAGTTCTGAAAATTTTCGCAATTCCTTGTTCACCTTCTTCTTCAGCTTGTTGAGCAAATCCTAGATACTTCATGTATGCCTTAGACTCTCCAGTGAAAGCGTTCTTCAGAATCTCATTTACAGATTTTTCTTCGGGAACTTCACATTCTTCAGTCACTTTCATACCTCCATCTTGCATTTCTTATACGGACTTAAGAAGTTGTAATAAAACTTATTTTAAATAGATATATTGACCAAGCGCGGGATCGAAAACTCCTGATTCTTTTGATTTTGAATGTTTTTTGAATGTTCCAATTACCTTACTTACTTTCGAATCCAAATATTCAAGTTCGTGTAGGATTATGGCTTCTTTGGTTCTCGGTTCTACGGCCGATCCCCATTCTTTTTGTCCGTGATGACTTAGAATAAGATGCCGTATTTTCCTAGCAAGATCCTCCGGGAACTCATCTATCTCTTCGATTGCAGTTGTAATCATATGATCTCCCATAGGTATATGTCCTAAAAGCCTCCCATCAGCTGTGAAATCAATTGCGGATTCATACTCATATTCGTGAATTTTCCCGATGTCATGGAGAAATACTCCTGTCAGTAAAAGTTCTCTGTCAATTGTGGGGTGTTGTTTACAGAAAGTCTCTGCTAATTGCATTGTTTCATGGATATGTTCGATATAGCCTCCTATCCTGTTGTGATGATAGCTCTTAGCGGCAGGTAATCTCTTGAGTTCTGGAGCGATTTCTTTGTCACCATAAAATTTCATACATAATTCTTTAAGATAGTCATTTTTCATCTTCCGAATTTTTTTGCTTATTTCGCTGAAGAGGTGTTCAGGATTCTTTTCGATTTGAGGTAGAAAATCTCTAACATCATACCGTCCAGGAACCGCTTCCTTAATGAAGTGATCATCGTCGGGATTCAATGCTATTTCGGGTTTTCCCTTATACTCACCCACTTTCCCTCTAATTCTGACTATATCCCCTACTGAAAGTTTGTCGTGTATTTTTTGGACCTCTATTTCTTTCCCACCCCAGTATTTTGCATCGATTTCACCCGTCTTATTCCCTAATTGTAGCGTGAAGAAGTTCCCATTTTGGTAAGATTGTATACCTCGTTTATCTTTTATAGCCAGAACAGTCTCAATCTCTTTGCCTTCTTCGACTTGGTTTAAATCTATTGTATCGTTCATTTACATACCTTACACATATTGATTTGATTATATCATTTTTTAGTTAATTCCCTTTGGTTCTCGAAACAAACTATTTTGGTAAATTTAGAGAGGTCAATCCTTACTAAACCTAATTCTAATTATAGAGACGGGAACATGGAAAGAAAAGAAAATAAGGACAAAAAGCTCGAAGAAAGTTCGAATGACTCCAACGAAAACAAGGGCAAAAAAGACTCAAAAATTTATGTGATTCAAAAACATGACTCGAGTAATCTTCATTACGATTTGAGGTTGGAGATGAATGGAGTCCTAAAAAGCTGGGCTATTCCCAAATCCCCACCCATGGATAAGGGTGTTAAGAGACTGGCCATAAAAACGAAAGACCATTCTGTAGATTACGCAGACTTTGAAGGAATAATCCCAGAAGGCCAATACGGGGGAGGTGAAGTCGAAATTTGGGATGAAGGCACCTATGAGCTCAGAGAAAGGGAGGAAGAAAAAATTGTATTCGATGTCAATGGCGATAAGCTTCAGGGAAAGTATTGTTTGATAAAATTCTCAGGCGAAGAAAATAATTGGTTATTTTTCAAGTGTGATTAAGAATGGAGAATTCAGAAAGAGTTTCAAAAATTCTAGAAAGGTTAAATAACGAATATCCTGATCTAAATGGAACCGATTTGAATTATGAAACTCCAGTTCAATTACTAGTGGCGACTATTCTATCGGCCCAAAGTACTGATAAAATCGTCAATAGAATCACTTCAGAACTTTTTAAAAAATATAAAACGGCAGCGGACTTTGCAAATATTGAAGCGGGCGAGCTTGAAGATTTGGTCTACTCTTCGGGATATTATCGCAATAAATCAAAGTGGATCCATGAGAGTTGTAAGATATTGGTTGAAGAATTTAATTCTGAGATTCCTAAAAATATTGAAAAACTAACCACTTTACCTGGAGTAGGTAGAAAAACAGCCAATATAGTTTTGTCTGAGGCTTTTGGAATTCGACAAGGAATTGCGGTAGATACTCATGTTATGAGATTGGTGAAAAGATTAGGGTTTTCTAATATGAAGAGAAGAGAAAAAATAGAAAAGGACCTCATGGAACTTCTCCCCTCTGATAGCTGGTATGAATTTTCAAACTTGTTGATCGCTCATGGTAGAGAAATTTGTAAATCTGTAAAACCGAAGTGCGAAGAATGTGTGATTAGTGAATATTGTCCCTCTGCATTTTCTTTCGAATGAACAGAGAAGGGAGGTATGATTTATTTCCCCATAAAACCCAAAAATATCGTTAATTGACGAATTTATTTTAGCTGATAAAGGAAAATGTTTTAAATCCCAGCTAAAATTTAGTGGTTGAGTTATTATTATGAATTGGTCAAAATCAGAAATCAACTACATCAGAATTTCTTTGCACACTTGTGATGCCCAGAAAATAGCGGACGAATTGGGAAGAGCGAAAGAAAATGTCGAAAAGAAGATGAAAGAGCTTGAAACAAAGGAAAGACTAGCAAACCTATGTGAATTTGTTAGAAATCGCAGGTAGGTTCTATTTCTTTCAAATGTCTAACTAAATTAAGTATTTTTTCAAAACAATTTACTACTCAGAAACTTCAATCCAAACGTTCCTAGATCTTGGACCGTCAAATTCACAGAAAAATATTTTTTGCCACCTTCCAAGTTTGATTTTTCTATTCCTAATTATTACCCTCTCTGAAGGACCGATAAGTGATGATTTAACATGGGCATCTGAATTTCCTTCCATATGTTTGAATTTGATATTCGGAATTATCTCTGTAAGGGCCCTTCGAATATCTTCTTGTACTGCTGGATCAGCCCCTTCATTTATCGTGATTGCAGAAGTAGTATGCGGCGAATAAATTAGACAAGTTCCTTCTTTTATTTCTGAGTCGTGGACGATCTGTTGTACTCTGGATGTAATGTCTATTTGTTGGGTTTTTTCTTCTGAGCTTATACTTATACTCTCCATTTTAAACACCATATTTGTTTTTTCGTGGATAATTAAAACCGTGGATGTTATTCTGAATTTTATTTATCTTCGGATGGCTGGTAAATTTTTCTCAAAGTCTTGGGTGTTCCTAGAGACTATTTTAACGATTGCTGACTTCCCCTCTTTTTCGTGAGTTTCTGTTCCTTCAGCATACTCTAAAGTTTGAAAGTCTTTAAATACTTCCAAAAGTTCGTTAGGTTCAAATCGGAATTTCAGATTTTTTGGACCTCTATCCATGTCATTACGAGTGTTAATGTGGTGGGTATACAGGATATATCCGTTGTTTTTTAGAGAATTTTTTATTTCTTCAAGCTTTTCCAGCGGATGAAAGAAAGCGATCGTTATTACATCATAAGTTTCTTCAGGGAAGTCGTGTTCCATAATATCTTTACGTATCCAATTAATTTTCTGATTTTTTTCTTCAGCCTTTCTTTTAGCTATTCTGATAGCTTCTTCTGAGAAATCAATTGCGTCAACCGAGTAACCATTTTCAGATAAGAAAATGGAGTTTCTACCCGTACCGCAACCAACATCCAAAGCCTTGCCCAATGGGAGATCAGATATCCATTTTTTTAATAATCTAGAAGGCTCTTCAGTACCGCCTCTTCCTTCCCGATACTTTTCATCCCAATCTTCTTTCCGTTTCTTGCTCAAACTAACCCGCTCCTAGTTTCAATCTAGTAAAACATTTTGTTTTTATTTTCGGCTCATTAAGGACTTACAATATGTTTTTTGTTTACTGTATTTTTTGAAATAATATCCAATCAATATTATCTTAGATATCTGTATAGTTCTTCTTGATTCGTATTCGTATAGTTGAAAAACTTTCCCATCCGACTGTTTTTAGAGTCCGTACCCGTTTGCGATGGTTGGATAATAAATCGAATTGGTTAGACATGCTAGTAAAATCGGCCACTGTTTTACTAATCCAATTCAATTTTTTTCGATTAATTGAACTAAGTGATTACTAACTACTGTTGCCACAATAATTGGGAGAGAAAATTTCAGACTCAGCAACTGTAATTATCATTATTTCTTCAAAATTTTATGAGTTAGAGAACTTAAAGAGACATTAAATTTAGTAAACGATTTCACTTAACCTATTTCGAATTCTTCAAACTTGTCTGCTTTGACTTTGCAAATCGGGCAGATAGGAGGGGGCATTTCCCTCGCGCATAGATAACCGCAGACCTCACATCTCCAAACTTCTATCTCGCCTTCTTCCCCCACCGTCTCTTCTGTACCTATCTCAGTATCCCCTTCATCTGATTTAGTTGCGAGTTCAATAATCTCGTCAGGGCGTCTTTCAGGAATCGGACCCAATTTACCGGCGCCGAACCTCAGTTTGACGAAAATAGG
>CAYSUV010000030.1:0-9270 GCA_964434275.1 Hadarchaeota archaeon (SeqCode)
TCCATATTCTCTCGCTTTTTCTTGCAGTTTTAAGCCAAATTTGGATCTTCTGACTAGGATTACTATATCTTCATAGTCTGGGACTTTCCAGTCGTTTTCTTTTTCAATTTTATAGTCTGGATTACCCACGATCTCTTGGATTTTTTCTAGAATCGTTTCTTTTTCTTTCTCGCTTTTGAGAGCCTCAATTTTAGTAGGTTCTTCTTTTCTGTCTGTTTCTAGGGAGGTGATTTTTTTCTGGATTTTTTGGATATCTAGTTTTTCTCTCCGGGTTGCTTTTAGAATTAGGCTTTGTTCCGAAAAGTTTAGGATTTTTTGAGTTGATCTGTAGTTCTTTTTCAGCGGAATGTTTTCTATGTTTTTGACAGAATATTTTATTCTTGGATAGTTAGAATTTAACTCCTGCTTGTATCTCTTGAGACGTTCTTCAAATTCTTGAATATTTTTCACATCGGCGTATTGGAACGAGTAAATGCTTTGTTTCCAGTCACCTACTGCACAAATGTTGTTTTCGTTCGCTAATAACAGAGATAATTTGAACTGTATTTCACTTGTGTCTTGAAATTCGTCTATCATCAGGAATTTGTAGTTGATTTTTTCTCTCAATTCATGATTTTCGTGTAGAAGCACATATGCGAACATCATTAAGAAATTAAAGTTTAGATAATTCCTATCCAAAGAGTATCGAATGTAATCCAAATACAAATCGTGAACAAAATTTTTGAGTTCAGATCTATTTTCCTCGAAAGCTATCTCAGCAAATTTTTCTGGAACTTGTTTACTACCTCTTTTCCCTCGGATTTCTTCTTTGTCTGGTGCTCCTTTCGTAAAACACTTGTCATCGAAACTATACAGACGATTCCTTAAGTCAGATTGTTTGTTTCCGTTTTTCTTAGTTTCATTTGCTTCTTCGAATATTTTTTTAAATTTTTCAAAGTTTCCTTCAAGATACTCTTCACTTTTCATAAACCAACTATCCACGGTTGGAAAAATACCTTTTGAAGCGAGTGTTTTCAACAAATAAAGTAGATTCGTAGGATCATAGATTATTCGATAAAAGTCGTTATATTCTGGGTATTTTTCTATGAAATTGTCTAAAAATTTTCTGAATTCTTGTTCTTCTAAGACTTCGTTTTCCATTATTTCAGTTGACGAAGTTATCCTATCGTTAATTCCTAGGAGTTCAGGAGCTTCGAATCCATGAGTGTCAATGACTCTCTTGCAAAGGCTGTGAAAAGTGCGGATAGGAGCGTCATGCATTCTTGTGGGACTATAATCCTTACACAAATCAATAACTTTCTTTTTCATTTCTTCCGCTGCGTTTTCTGTGAATGTGACCAAGAGAAGATCTTCTGGTTCAACATTTTTTTTATTTAAAATATTTGCGTATCGTCTTGTCACAGTGAAGGTTTTTCCTGTACCTGCTCCGGCATCTACTAGATATATTCCTTCTGTGTTTTGGATTAGTTTTTGTTGTTGGGGATTAGCTTCCAAGATTCTCACCTAAAATTAGATCTTGATTTTCTAATTTTTCTAAGTCGACATCGCCAACTGGGAATCTTCCTTTTTTGTATTCATTCAACTCCTCGATTTTCTCTTGGAGAAAGATTTCGAACGCATCCAAATCTTCTTTAAAATAGTTCTTTTTTCGAAAATCTACTATTTTTCTTAAAATTTTTCTACAACCTTTTTCAACATACTTGTAATCTCCGACAATCTTCTTTGCGTAAGAGATAAACTTTTGAGCTAATTCAGAGCTTATTAGTTCTTTTTTGTCATATGCTTGTGGGATTTCATTGTTTTCAAAAAAATCACAATATTTTCTATACCCAATTTTTTCAAGAGTTTTTCTCCGATCATTTCTTTTTGAGACGTTTCCTATGATTTTTTCGAAAGTTTCTTTCTCCAATAACTGCTTTTCGAAGTTTTTAGGATAGTAAGTTATTGTTACTAGGTTATCATCTATCTCTGTTTCGCCTGATATTTTGTTTTCTATATTGTCTAAGAAATGAAAGAATGTGAATTTTAATTTTGAGTCGGGTCGTATTTTTCTGTGATGTGTTAGGTAGAGTATGGCTTGGAAGTTTGGATTGTCTTCGTATAGGTCAATATTTGAGCTGGTTATGATTCTTCTTTCGCTAGTTTTTCTACCCGTTTTATAATCAAGAAGCTGATTTTCAGATTGTATTAGGTCTACTTTTCCTTTACAGCCTAGATTAGGGTTTTGGAACCATGCTTCGGTTATGGGGGAATCTGTATCTTTCTCATATTTTTCCGAAAAGGTGTTTTTACTTTCCCTTTTCTCATAATTTTCAAGTTTTATAGTTTCGAAACCTTCTTTATCGAGGTATTCTATGATATTTTCTAAACCTATTCGAAATTCTGTTCTTAGTTGATTTAGAAGAAAATCATCGGCAAGAGGAGTAATCTCTTCTATCATTTTTTTTACGAATTTTTCAATACCTTTATTTTTTACAAAATTTGGATGGTTAACATAAAATTCAGCAAAATCGTGAAAGAGTATCCCTCTCTTAAGATAAATTTTCTCCTCTTGGTTCACTAATTTGGAGAAAAAGTATTGTTTAGGTGATTGAACGAACCTATTCAAGTCGGATTGACTTATGACTTTTTCCTGCTTAGTTTCGGTTTTTTGATTTTCTTTTCCGAAACCGATTTTTTGTTTTTCTTCTTTCCCCCAATAGTTTTCGTGAGGCAGATCGGAAAAGGAATCGAAATCTTGCTCGAAAAGTTCATCGAAATAGAGACAAGGGGTTATCGTTTCTCCCATAGAGTCATTACGAACTAGGAAATATTGTTGTTCTCCGTTTTGTAAGAGCAATTGAAAGTTCTTTAAATTTCGTGAATGGTATTCTTCTTCGTTTATCCAGGCTTTTTCAGGTGGGTTATGCATCCAAGTGGAATCCATTCCGATGTAAAAAATGATAGGTCTATCGATGAGTGGGGATGTTTTTGGAGAGGCGAATAATACTCCTCTATTTGTGGTGTTTGTTTCTATTTCAAATGAGTCAAAATAGTATTCGATTCTATTGATATTTGCTTGGCTTATATCTTCTTTCAATACTCCTAATCTTTTGAATTCTTCCCGGATTTTGTTTTGATTTTGAGTGAATTTTTCGAACTCTTTTAGAGCATCACCAAAACATGAGTTTTCTAATCCTTGAAGTTTTTCCTTGAGTTCTTCCAGTTCACCTAATTTCAGATCTTTTAAGAATTCGTCATTATGTTCGACAGATACTTCAATGCCGAATTTGGTTAGTACAGGTCGGACGTCTCTTAACTTTAGTCTTTCTTCGGCTAGTCCGAGTTTCAGAAATGTTAGAAATGTTCTTAGACTTTCATCTTCAGTGAATGTTGTTCTTGACATGTATGGGATATTTTCTGATTCAAATGCGGATTTTAGGAGCGGTTCATATTCACTTTCCGATGGTGTGACTATTGCTACGTTTTGAGCGTTCTTTTTTTCAACGTTTTTTCGAATAGCTTGCAGTAGGCTAGTTGTTGTTCCGAATATTCTGAATTTCGGGATCTCTTTTCGCTTTTTTTCGAAAATGTTAATCGCATCGTATTCTTCTGGAAGAATTTCTTTATCGAGTTTATTGAATTGATATAATCCGATGACTCCGACTGATAAGTCTTCATCAATTTCAAATTTCTGCATTTCTCCGAAGATATTAGGTGTATTTTCGATGACTTCTATTATTTTCCGAGTCTCAGGGCTATTGAATTGTTCGAACTTGAGGATATGTCGTAGCTCTCCTGTTTGTTGCCAGCAACTTATGATGTTTTCGAGAAGGTAGAATACTTGTTTCCAAGAGAGATTAGTCTTCCGAATGGCTTGTAGAAACAATTCATGCTCTCTAGCTAAGTTTTCATTTTGATATTTGCTATAGACGAGTCTTCTAGGAGTTATTGCGAACTTTCCGATTATGGGTTCCTTCAGTCTGCTGTTTAATGCGTCCGCTATGGGTCCTTGAACTGTTAAGATTAAGTCGTAATTTTTAGCTTCTTTGTAGAGTTTGTCGAGGTTTTTAGTTTTTTCGATTTTCATTGTCTTTCCTTTTTTTCTAATTTAGGAACATTTATGAAATCATCGTGCCTGGTGATGTTTGTCATGATTAAGATTTATTTTTTTGATAATCGTAGGGTTGTTCTTTTTAATTCAGATGATTTAATCATAAGACCGGGGTGAAATAGGTGAATCAAGAAGTTCGAGATAAGTTTTTTAATTATTTTGAATTGCCTGAAGACTTGACTGTGGAAAAGATATCTAAGAGAGCAACTAATTTCAGAGAGTCTGAAGATGGAAAGATAAAATTTGACATGATTAGACATTTATCTCTGTTGGGAAGGTTTACCAGATCTGAATCTCCAGTCAGATGGCATGTTTGGAGTACTTACATTTTTGATCCTGTTTCGGGTGAGTGTGACGATGAGATTAGTAAGGTGGAATTCCATTACGATCCTGTTTTATTGGTTGAGGAGGAGTTGATTTTTCTCAAGAAGACGGGTATTATTCGACAAGTTGCCGAGGAAGATAAGGATGTTGAGAAAAAAGTTCAGGAAATATTGGATATTGTAGAGGATCATTATGAGGATATACCGGAAGCTTATGAGATAAGCGACGAGGATTGGAATGAAATGATTAATGATTTGTTGGAAGGATTAAGGTCAAAGTTAGAGAAAGAAGTAAAATAGTTTTTATTCTTGAATGATAGAATCGGTATTCTTTTAATCTGGTTGTTTCAACTTAACTAAAGCTGATTTATAGTCTTCTGGGGGGTTTAATATCTTTACCAGAAATTTTTCTCTTGAAATACCGTTGATTGTTCTTTTCGGTCCGGCGTAATTGTAATTGTGGAAGAATATTCCGGTGTTTTTCTTCATTAATTTTTTAGAATTTTTCCAGTCGCTTTTGACTGTTGGGTATTCGTGTCCTCCGTCGATAAAGATGAGGTCCATTTTGGGAAGGGTTTCTATGTTTTGGGGGAGTGTCCTTGTTGATTCTCCTTTGAATAGTTCGAATTTAACGTTGGTTTTGAATAGTTTTTCTTCTACTTTTTTCTTTTGAGAGTTTTTTTTTGAAATTTGTCGAATCCATAATATTTTATTTTTTACTTTGATGGTTTTCTTTTGCTGTTTTAATCATGTTTTTGGCGTTTTCTCCATTTGCTACTCCTATCTCCATGATTTTCTTACAATTATTTTTCCGAATATATTTGTTCAGGAAGGAATGTTTTCCGTATCCTTTTTTGTTCATTTTCTCACCTTTGTGGTGTTTATTTTGTTTTCAGGAGGTTTTGTTCTAAAATTGCGGTTTGTAGGATTTTTGTGAGATTTTGCTTTTTATTCTCTTAGTTTACCTATATTTTTCATTTTAGAAGTACGTATTTATTTGTGGAGTTGGGAACTTGGACTTTCCGCTAGATTTAGACGATTCAGAACTTAGTTTTTTTAAGAGTTTAGGGGAGGGGCGGCCGAAAAGATTGTTTGTTGGAGGGCTTCACGGAGAGGAACATTTAGTTACAGACCGTGTCTTGGAAATTTTTGCGGACCGTTTTTCTTTAGAAAGTGTTGAGGGAGAAGTGGTTTTATGTAGTTTGGGTGGTATGGAACAGGGATATATTAGCACTTTGAAGAAAAAGTATTGGGAGTCCAATGCAGGGCGGACACTTTTGCGTATAGTAGACTTTTATTCTCCTTCGATTTATCTAGAATTACATTCTTATTCTAATTATTCAGGACTAACTGATCCTGACAGGATAGAAAAAGAGGGTGTTCCTCCACTAGTAGATTTGAAGTCTGGTATATTGGCCGGTTCTGTTTCCCCGTTTCTCAGGACCAAATTTAGGAAGAAAGATTTTTGTTTTTTGCTTGACTTGCCGGGGAATTTTCAAGAGTACGAAGATATTTTTGATATTTTGAGTTTGATAGCTAGCGGGAATGATAGATTAGAAATTGTTGATGAGTTAAGAGAAGAATATCCTGAAAAAACAGAAAGAATGATAAAAAATTACATATCGTTTTATCATGGAAAACTTTCCGAAAAAAAGGAATTTGGTGAGGAGTGAGACTATTATTTTACAATATTTGGAGTTTTATTTTTTGCATATTGGTTCTACTGTTTCTTGCCATGAATTTTTGAAGTTTTGGTGACAATTTTTCCGCGGTTTGAAGGGTTTGTCTATTTTCGGTGGTTTCCATTCTGAAATGGGGTCTTTATCATTGAGAACGTTTTTTGCGAGCATATAGGTTCCGTAGGCTGAACCGTTCAAGTGTTGAGGTCTGGATATTTCTTTTTCAGATAAGTCCGCTATAGATTGTATGAAATCGTTACTTTCTGATGCTCCTCCGTCCGCTATTATTTTTTCGGCCTTTATCCCCGAGCTGGTTTCTAGTGTTTTTATGACTTCGGAACAGCGCATTGCTATTCCCAGAATAAGGCTTTTTATGAAGTCTTCTCTTGTAGTGTCTTTTGTTACTTCGAAAATAGTTCCTTTTAGTCCGGGTTTCATGTACGGTGAGCTCAATCCTGACAGAGCTGGCAGAAAGGTGAGTTTACATTCTTCTTTGGATTCTTCAAAGGCTTTCGAAATATCCGAGTAGTTATCCATCAGACCGAGTTCTATTAACCAGTCTATAGCTGAACCGACTGCGTTGACGGATCCTTCCAATAAGTATAGGGCTTTCTTCTTGGTTTTGATAGCGATTAGGGGGTATACCCCTTCTTTTCCTGGGGTGATTCGTTCTCCAACGTTTAAATCTATAAAGCTACCTGTTCCGTTTGTAATGTTTATAGTGCCGCGCTTGATTCCACTCATATAGAGTGATGCTTGTTGGTCGGCTATTGTAGTGAGTAATGGGGTTTCGTATCTTTCGACTCTTCCTATAGGTTTGTCGTTAGGTACTAGTTCAGGAAGTATTTTTTTCGGAATGTCTACTATTTTAGAAATATTGTCACTCCATTTAAGATAAGCCGGATCGAACAATCCGGTTGCGCTCGCATTAGTGTAATCAGTGACATGTTTCCCCGTGAGATTCCAAGCGATCCAAGTATCTATTGTGCCGAACAGGGCGGCACCTGAATTTACAGCTTCTTGAACCTTACTCACATTATCCATCAACCATCGGAGATGCATGGAAGAATGAGTAGTTCCAAAATCAAAGTGAGCTAATGTTGACAGAAAGTTTCCCCGCTTAGATTTTTTAAGGAAAGGCAAAACGTTAGATAAAGGCTTGATTATCTTACCTACTCCTCTAGCCAACCTGATTTTAGGATTCGAAGAATAATCTTCCGCAAGCTCTTCAGTCCTAGTGTCCTGCCAAGTAATCATATTGTGTAGAGGCTCTCCAGTCTCTCTATTCCAAACTGTAGTGGTGCTCCGCTGATTAGTAAGAGCTATACCTTCAGGACTCCCAAGTTTTTCATCAACTTCATCAATCAAGTCATAAACCGTATCAATAATATCCATAGGGTCTTGCTCGGCCCATCCGGGATGGGGATAGGTAGGGTTTGTTCTTTTTTCTTTTTTTTCTAAGATTTCTCCTTCTTTTGAGAACGCGAGTGTTTTGATGTTTGTGGTTCCTACATCTAAGACGAGGATATAGCTCAATTTTTGTTCCACCCCCTTATTTTAGAGCTTTCAATACTATTTCGGATAGATTTATTACGTCTTCTTCGTCTGCAACGTTTTGTAGAGACATTTTGCAGGATTGGCAGCTTGTGATTATTGTGTCTCCCCAGTCACTCAAATGTTGGACTCTATTTTTTGCTATTTCTTTTGAGAGTTCTTCGTCGACAAATTTCAGAGTGCCTCCTCTTCCGCAACAGTTTGTGTCTTTTTTTGAGAGATAGGGTTCTGTGAGATTGAGATTTTTTATACTTTTGAGAATTTCTCTGGGTTCTTCAATCACTTCTAATCTTCTAGCCAATGTGCAAGGATCATGATAGGTTGCGTCTATAGGATCGCTTAGTTCTAGTTCGGTATCTTCGCCGATATTTTCAGCGAGGTGTTCTGAAATGTGTTGAATATCTGGCTCGATTTCATAGCCTTCTTCGGGATAGATCTCTCTAAGAGTGTAAGTACAGGTAGGACAACTGCAAACAATTTTTTCTGCTCCGGTATTGTTCATGTTTTTTCTGTTTTTTTCAGCGATTTCAGAGAATTTGTCTTTGAATCCGAGAGATTTTGCAGGGGCTCCGCAACAAATTTCTTCGTCTAAAGTTTGTACATCGCTACCGGTTTTTTTGAGAACTTCAAGTGTATTTTTTATGAGTTCTGGGTCTTCTTTTCTAGCTACACAACTTCGAAAGTAAAGTATTTCTCCATTCCCCGTTTTTAAACCGTCGCTTTCGCTATTTTTTATCTCATCATAAATTGTTTGGTTTTTCTCGAGTTTGTCTCCGATATCTCTGATTTCTTGGGGAGGTGTACTTTCCTCTTTTATTTTTTCTCTAACCGGTATTAACATGTCACAAACTGATAAGTCCATAGGGCAATTTTCTTTGCACCCATCGCAACTAAGACAATAATACAAATTTTTTCCTAGTTCTTCCGCTTCGAGTTTTTCTTTTGAATAAAAGTACCCTAGTCTAGCTTTTCTTGAAGGTGAAATTGTTTCCCTCCCGTCTGCTACTAGGACTGGACATGCAAACTCACACATATTTGGACAGAGGGCGCATTTCAATAGGTTTTTCTCGTTCTCATCTTTGAATCTGTTTTCAATAGCGTCTAAGCTAAGATTGACTAATCTTTTAGGCCCTATTTCTCCGAGTACTTCTATGTCTAGGATGTCGAAAAGCCATGAGTTTTTATCCATCTATTCCTCCTCCTCTAGCTTGAATAGTCCAGGGTTCATTATGTTGTTCGGATCGATTTTTTTCTTTATTTTTTCCAGCATGGATAATTCGTGTTTTCTCTCGTTGGATAGCCATCTTCCTCTGTTTATCCCGATTCCGTGGTGGTGACTGATGTGGCCTTTGTTTTCTAGGAAGCTTTTCACTGCGGCATCCCATGCTTTTTCGTAGAATTCAAGTTCGGATTTATCTCCTGGTGGTATTCCTCCGAAAGTGAAGTAGAAGCAAACGCCTTGAGGATAGAAGTGTGAGGCGTGGGCGCTTGCGAGCATAACTCCTTCTACAGAGTTAATCGCTTCTATACTGTTTTTATAAAAAGTTTCGGCGTTTTTCCAATCTACTGAGGCTTCGATTGTATCGAAAATTAGTCCATATTGGGGGTATTCGGATGTTTC
>CAYSUV010000031.1:0-9238 GCA_964434275.1 Hadarchaeota archaeon (SeqCode)
GCCTGCTCATTCTCGGCGAAACAACGCTTCTGCTCATAGAAGGAGAGGAGATTCTTGATATTGGAAGTGGTTTTATGAAGGTGAAGAGTGGAGAGAGGCCGGTTGAAATTCCTTATCATCGGATTTTGAAGATAGGGGTTTCTGGTGAGATAGTCTGGCGTGAAAGTCCTTAGAGCGCAATCCTGACGAGGGTCACGATGAGAGCAGTTATCCCACCGAAGGCTACCATCTTTAGTCCAGACAGTACTATGTTTTCTTTTGAGATTTTGCCGATATAAGTTCCGAGGACGAAGAATAAGACGAGTGATAACCCTATTGAAGTGTATAAACCTTCAATCGTTGTGAAAGCGGGTAGAGTTATTAGGAAAAAAGGTAATATCGGCAGTATCGCACCTCCTAAAGTTGCTAGTCCATCAGCTACTCCGCTTGTTAGCACTTTATCTTGAAGTTTCTCATCAACTTTAGTTCCTTTGAGCGCATCATCTTTCAGCATAGCTTTTTCGACTTTTTCGTAACGTTCATATAGAGCCGCTTTCTCCCCCATGAATGCGCCTAAAACGTTGGATAAACCATTAGCTATGCCTCCGCCAAGTCCTGCGGCGATTATTATGTGGCTTGCCTCCACACCACCTCCAGCACCTATTGCTGTACTAGCTCCAATTACAATTCCTAGCGTGGATAATAAACCGTCTATAAATCCCCGGATGAGGTACCTGTCCAATTCTCACACCTTATCAGGATTTAATAATTATTATTCTATTAAAATGGGTACTATTTCAAAACTTACTGATTAAGATACAGATTGATGAGTTCTTATCTCCGATTCTATAGTTTGAATACGCTTCTTTGGAAGTATAAAAATAAATAAGAAGGGGAGAAGGCTGTTTATACTTCTATATCTAGGTCTAGTTTTTCAGCGAGCTCTTTGTACCTATTTCTCACGGTCACTTCGGTCATTTCTGTTACTTCCGCCACCTCTCTTTGTGTTTTCCTCTCCCCGGTCATGATGGCTGCAATGTAAATAGCGGCCGCAGCTATCCCTACAGGGCTTTTTCCAGAAGTTAGTCTTCCCTCTTTCGCTTTTCGAATTATGTCGATTGCTTTTGTCCTGGTTTCACCTGAAATTTGGAGGTCGCTTCCAAACCTTGCTACATATCGAGAGGGATCAATCGGAGGTAATTGAATTCCTAATTCTCGGGTGATTAACCTATAACTTTGACCGATATCTTTCTTATCGACTCTGCTAACTTCAGCTACTTCTTCCAGTGTTCGAGGGACTTGATTTTCCCGACATGCCGCATATAGAGTAGCTGATGCAACACTCTCAATTGAGCGTCCGCGAATCAGATCCTTATTAACAGCCTCACGGTATAATTTAGAAGCTGTTTCTCGCACATTTTTTGGTAATCCTAATTGTGAAGACATCCTATCGATTTCAGACAATGCAGTCGCCAAATTGCGATCCTTAGCCCCTGAAACTCTAATTCTCTTTTGCCACTTTCTCAACCTGTACATCCGAGAACGCCTTTCCGGGGAGAGGTTTTTTCCTTGACCATCACGATTTTTCCAATCAATTTGTGTTGACAGTCCCTTATCATGAATGGTTTCAGTAGAAGGAGGACCCGCTCGACTCTTATTTTCATGCTCTTGTTGATCGAAAGCCCGCCATTCCGGCCCTCTATCTTTTATATCTTCTTTGATTATTCGACCACAGTTGCTACATATTAGGACGTTTTGCTCGTAATCTCTGAGTACTGAGGAAGCGTTGCAACTAGGACATGTTCTTTCGGTTTTTTCCACTTTTTGGGAATCAATCTTATTTTTATCTTCTGCTTTTGCCATTTTTATCCCCCTTTAGTTTTTTTGGGGCTGGTGCACTCTTCAGTTCTTAATTGTGTGGGAGTTATGGCCCTCTCTGATTGGTCATCACTTTTAGCGATTTATGATGGAGATAGTATCAAGTAGTTCGCACCTTTTTATATGTTTCGAAACTCTTATAAACCTTTCGGTTCTATTTCGTTTTTTGAAATTTGTTCAATAAACCGTCGTTTTTTCTTTTTCAAGAACTCCCCTCAAAATAGTTTTAGAAAAGGTACCATGTTTGGTTCTGATGAGAGACCTACAATTTTGGATGTTGTTAGATCAATGAAAAGATTAGGATTTTCTTATGAAGAGATCTACGACGTTTTAACTAGTGCAGGCATTTCTAGTGGAGAAGTTGAACTATTCTTAGATAGAATAGAAGTTGACTTCGACGATATTAAGATTAAATCCAAAAAATCAAGAATAGGAGAAGAACTGGAGAAAGTTTTCAAACATCATCTTAAAAAAATAAAGATTGAGATAAATTCCGAAATAAGAATTTTGAAAGAAAAAATAAAATCGACAAACACAGGAATTGAAAGATTAGAACAAAGAATAAACGAACTACAGAAGATTAACAAAACACAAAATAAACAAGCACTAGGAGCAAAAAACTAAATCAAAGTTAATATCCTCAAAACCGAAGAAATGTATTAGAGGTGATGAAATGAAAATAAAAGTGACAGAAACCTTCCGATACGAAGGAGAAGAATACGAAAAAGGAAACACAGTAAACCTACCCGACTCAGTAGCCCAGAGCGTTATCAAAAAAGGCTACGGAGAAAAAGCAGAAGGAGAAACTAAAATCGGAGAGATAGAAAAGGTCGAAGAGGAGACCCACAAAAAAACACAAAAAAAGAAAGGCCCGAGATGGAAAAGAAAAATCTGGATATCCGAAGACAGAAATCTAACTGTGACAATATGGCCTTCGGGTGAAAAGTTTGATTCTCCGAGTGTAACTTTGGAGGAAAGTAGACGGGATGAATCGGGGGAGTGGGAGACAAACAGGTTGTATCTGCCGACTGGCAGCACTTTGTTAGCTCTTTCTGAGAATTTGAAATCGGCTTGGCAAGAGATTCAAAAGATAAGATCGGGAGAAAAAAAGAAAGAGGAATAAGTTTATGAATTTTTTACTAATTTTTTGTTCGATTATGCCTGTTTAGCGATTTGGAACTAAGGTTCAAACCACTAGTAGAATCATGCCAGTGATTAATGGTAAAAGTAGATTGTCACTTATCTCTACGTCTAATGATTCGAATAGAGTTGCACTGAAGGCTACGAAAATTGTGGGTATGAGATTTATTCCGATAAGCTGAAGGGTTATGAAGCAAACTAGGAACATGGTTATTGAACCTTCTAGAGTCTTTTTTGGGTTAAAATTGAATTTGTGCTGTCCTATCTTTTCTCCGATTTGCGCGACGCTAGTGTCGCCAATCGCAAGGATTAAAATAGAGGCTAGAGCCAACTGTTTATCTAAAAAAATTATGACAATCATAGCTCCCAGAATATAGAAAAGAGACGACGACATTCCTCTTATTTCTTCACCTTTCATAGCACCATCCATAGATTTTCTAATAGTGCTGGTTAGGATATTTCTATCTCTAATAAATCTTAGATATTCTCCAATGACAAATAGGGAAATTGTCATTGACAGAGCGAAAAAAGCTAAGCCGTGATTTAGCCATAATAAAGAAACTATTATGACACCGTAAATTAAGTGGTAGCAGGATCTGAAATTTCTTCTTGAGAGTTTCTCGGAGACCATGGAGGCTGAACCGATTAGGGGAGGGGTGATGAGGATAATAGTTAATATTGACCAGACACCTTCTAGGTCTTGAAGCAACGCTGTATAAACTATTTGAGCGTGTTCATACCACAATCCAAGATTGAAACGATAGAGAGAAAGTATAGATAAAGTCGAAAGTGCGAGCGAAATAACAAAAGAGGGGATTACTTTCATTTGCCTCCTCAGAAAGTGTAAATAGGCTACCGTGAGCAAACCGAATAAGATAACCGACAAGCCAGAGATCAAAACTCTAAAGTGGAGTTGAAAAATCATATCTCTCGACACCCCCTTCAAATAATTCTAGTATTCTTTCAAAACTAGGGGCTTTTACAAGAAACATCTTGAAATCTATCGAATCTTGAAGCGTTCTGTCTTTGCTTTCTTTCCGGATAACTCGTTTTGATTTCAAATTGTCTTCACTGTCTATATCTATGTAGTTAATCACTAAACAAGATTCTCGATATTTTCGAAATTTTTCGCCAAATTTTAGACACTAACTAACAAGATATGCTGAACTTCCTCAAACTCAATACCAGAAGTTTAAATTCGAAATCTGTTTTTCGAAATTCTTTTTTGTAAGGTAAAGCTTTGTGAATGTACTGGTTCGAGTTTTTCGTGATTGGTCTAGGAATCATTTGATTGGGATAATCAAATATCTCCTCAACTAATGGCTCTTCTATCTCTATTTCCACATCCCACATACCCCAAGAGATGATGGTGTCGATAAACCAGAGATAAATCGGAGTTGGAGGAGCAGATTCATATAGAAGGCCTAAAGGATCTAATCTTTGGAAGTTTACCTTGTCGATGTCAATTTCATGATAGACTGATATATTTGGATTGGTTTTTAGTGGTTGGGGTGGTGAAATTTCGTAGTTTTTCTCTCGGGAGAAGTTAGGGAATATTTGGAAATTGGTTTTTTCCTCTAATTTATCTCTCAAATCTTTATCTATGCTAAAATTTTCTAATTTTTCTCTTTCCGTTTCAAAATTTTCTTTTAATTTTTTTATTCGAATGAGGTGTTTTCTGGCTCCGGAAAGTATTCTTTTTATTCCGCCTATTGTTCCTTGATTTTTGAAGATTACGTATTTCTGAATTTTTTTCTGTTTGGGTTTGTTTTTATTTTCTTCTCCTGGTTTTGGATAATTTTTATAGGTTTCACTCCAGTTTGAGTTTGGTCGGTTCGTTTGTTTTTTGATTTCTTTCAAAATTCGGTTATGTAAAGATTTTATTTTGTTCTTGCTGCGGTAGTAATTTTTCTTATATTTTTCGAATGTTCTTTCGGCTTGGTTGTGAACTTTTGAAAGGAATTTTCGGACTGTTTGTTTGTTCTCCTTCAACTTTCCGGATAATTTTTTTCTAAAGTTGTTTGGAAATTTTTCCTTGTAAACGGTAGGAGTTGGTAGTGTTTTTCGAATTTTTAGTATTCTTTTTTCTAGAAAATTTATGTTGTCTAGGACTGTGTTGAATCCTCTATCCAGTTGTTGAGCTATTCCGCCCGGGTTTCCTTTTTTAGTAAAGTCTTTGTATAGTTGTTTCATTACTGGGTTACTTTGTTTGGATGGGTTGATCGTTTCGAGTCCTTTCTTGAATTTGATTTGTGATTTTTTTAGAAAAGACTCAGTCTCTCGTATTTTTTCAAGAGATTTGTTCATCTTACGTCGAGGAAATGTATAAACGGATATGGTATCATTACATATTTTTACGAATTCGTTTTCTGGTTTCAGAGGGTTTTCTTGTAATGCAGAGATTTTTTCTAAATTTTTTGAGAATAGTTTTTGCGGTTGGAACTCGGCCGCTTTTTTTATGTGTTTTCTGGTTTCCTTAAGTTTGTTTTCGGATTTTTCGAGAAAATATAGTGATTTTTTCACATTTTGTGAGATTTTTTGAATTTTTTGTCCGTTGAGAGGGTTTTTGATATTTTTTGAATTGATTTTTGAGGGTATTTTTATTTCAGAGAGTTGAGTTTTTGTTAGGTCTTCCATTATTGCTTTGTAGTCGGTGGATCCGAATTTGTCGATTTCATGAGTGGCTAATGCTAATTGGAATAAAGTTTTAGATCGTTTTTCGCTGAATTTTAATTTTCCTGTAAGCCATGCTTGGGAGTAAGCTAGAGCATATTCGAAATATTTCCATCTTTTCTCGATATTGTTTAGATTCTTTCCAAATTGGTCCATTTTGTTTTGGAGTAGGAAAAAGCGAGGAGATGTTTTTGTTTTTAGATTTTCTAAAGGGAGAGATATTTTTGTGGATTTGTCAGGCGTTTCTCCTATAATTTTTGTGTTTTCAGTGAGGTTTATGTAGGCTATCGTCCGTCCGTCTGCATCGTTTTCGACTTTGATGTTTAGTTTTTTGTCATAGTTTTCGGAATTAAGGTTGATTAGTTTTGAGAAAGAAGTTGTTTTTTTCTCTAAATTTTTTTTAGTACTTTCTTCTATCATTCTAATTTCTGATTTTTTGGAGTCAAAGTTTTCGGCTTGTTTTCCGACCTTCCAAAGGGAGTTGTTTAAAATTCTTCTGATTTGGTGTTTGAGTTCAGTTCTTTCTGTGATTTTGCTGGTTGAGAGTTGTGAACTTCCCGTTTGATTTATAGCTTTTATATTAGCTTGATGCTGATTCCACTCAAAGTAACTAAAGGTAATTGCTGCGAGCATTAGGAATATTATTCCTATTGTTGTTAGTGGTAGGTATCCTTTTCTTTTCAATTGGACCACAGTTCCAAAGTCAAGAATATGGGAACGATATTTTCTCTCAGAGGTGTATCGGAAGAGTATTTATTTTCCTTGGAGCCTTCTGATTTTTGGTACGAAAAGAATGGATTGACGGTTGTTCTTTCACCAGTTTCTTTGTTTTTTAGAAGTTCGTCTTGTTTCCAGTTCTTGGGAACTGAGAAGTATAATTTTATCCTTCTTGAACAAATTTTTTGAGAAGTTTTAGGTATTTTTCCAATGTTCTTTCGATAGGAAATTAGAGTGTTTTCCGAAATTCTAGTTGGTTTCATCCGGATTTCCATTCGGTATTCGAACTTTTTTCCAAATAGAGCATCGAGCGATTTTTTTATTGCTTTTTCAAGGACTTGACTGTGTTCTTCATTATTTTGGAATTTAATGTCTAGATTATTGATTGTTAATTTTGGATTTAAGAGAATTTCTTCCGTAATGATTTTTGAAATGGGTTTATTTTTCAATTTTCTTTTAGATACTTTTTTGAAAGAGAAATTTGGAGTGTAGTAAAAGTTTCCAAATTCTTGAATGGGAACTTTTTGAAGTATTAGCAGAGTGTTTTGGGTTACTTTTTCAGCATAGTGTGAAGTTTCTTTGTGTGCGTTTTGTGTCCCTCCGATTAGAATGAGGCAAGAGATTGAAATTAGGACAGTTAGAGATAGGATGTCGACTGTGGAGCCAATTCCTTTTTTGTTCATCTTTACCAGCTCCTGACTAGCAGAAAGGCGGGGGTTTTCACATTTTCATACTGGAATACTATGGGAACAGAAAGGGTTTGATTATAGTCTTCTTTTCTTCTGATTTTTTGATATAGCACTTGATGATCGAGGGAAATTATTTCTATCCCGATGTTGGTTCCTTCTTGTTTCAATATTTCTAGAGTTTTCGGCGTGTTTTTATCGAGAACTGATTTTTTCAATACGCCAAACTCTAAATTTTTATCAGAATTTGTGTTGTGGGTAAGAGAATTTGTAATATTTAAGAGTAGTTCTGTTTTTTCTTTTTCCGCGATTTTCTTTTCATGAATGGAATAAGATTCAGCGGTGACAAAAATGAAAGTTAGGATTAACCCAACTGAGAATACTACTGCTAAAAGGTCTTCCCCTATTGTTAGTTGCGATAATTAAATCACCTCAAGGGAAAGGTAATTTTTTTTCGAAACTCTGACTTTCAGCGGGTTTTTTTCTCTAATCTGGAATTTACCACCATTTATCTTCTTGTTTAACAAGAAGGTCTTTTCGATATTTTCTAGACTTATAATGGTGATATGAACTACTTGGTATTTTTTGAAAGATCCTGAAATGATTATTTCGTAAGGTTTTCCAATATCTGGAATTTTTCTCTCCAAGCGGACTTCTCCCGGAAGAGAATCAGCTTCTCGTATGGCGTCTGTGATAAAGTTAGTGATGGATTTTAGCTTTTCTCTTTGAGTAGTTCTTTGAAATGCGTTATAGGTTGTTATAGAGGCTCCTAGTAGAGTGACCACTGCTATGAGTACTCCAAGTTTTAGTATTAGAAAGTTAGAAATTGATCCTTTTTCATTCATCTAAATCTCCAATAGTTCTAGAACATATTTAGCCTCGTTTTCATGGTTTTCGCTTGAGGCTGCGAGTTTCACTTGGAAGTCTCCGCTTTGGAGGGAATAATTATCTTGAGCGGCGTAGATGAGGGGGAGGGGGAGCCTGTGAGTTTTTAGGGTTTCACTTTCATTCTTAAGTTGTGCGATTTTTTCAGATATTTGTATTTTTGAATAATTGAGGTTAAGCGATAGATTCTGTTTTTCACCTACGGTCGCATAGTTAAGGTTTTGGCAAGTTTCTACTAATTCGTTGAAACTTTGGATTGCTTTTTGTTTTTTCTCTAACCTTTTTACTTGGGTCATGCCTCTGGTGCTTAGTCCAGCTGCTAGAGCTGCTAGAAAAACGCATAAGATTATTACTATGGGAAGGTCGGCGATTCCTTTAGCTTGTTTTTTGTTCATTGGAATCTATCCTGAGACGGCTGCTTCTCCTTCCCATGGGATATATCCGTTGTGGGTTACTCGAACATTTGTGATTATTGTTTTGCCATTTGTTGGGACTGAAAAAGTGTGGGAATTAGTGTTTTGGTTTAGAGTTTTTGCTAGTGTGACGCCCGGGTATTTTACGGAGATTGTTGCTCCATTTAAGGGGTCTTGGCTCTGTGCGTCTAGTACTTTAACTGTTAGGTTGTTTCCACTTATGTTGAATGTTACTTTCATATCTCGTAGCATTGTTCGGTCTGCAGTGTTTACGAATTGGGTTAAGATCCCCATTGTCATAACTCCGATTACCAAAGCTATTACGAGTTTTATCGGGACTCCCATTAGTTGGCCTTTTTCGTTCATTCTAATCGTTATGGGGTTGAAGGTTGAGTTTTTTAAGGAGAAAACGCGTGCCGTTTTTGTTTTTACCGAAAAGAGCTTTCGTTATGTTTTCTATAACATAACTCTTATTAGGCGTGAATCCAACCAGCCTGTTAGGTGATAAAATAGAAAATAAAGCAATAATCGGACTTGTTGTTGCAATAATAGTCACAGCTTCAGTCTCTAGCGCGGCGACTTACATGTTGAATCGAGAAGACACATCAGAAACAGGTGAATCCGCGAAAACAGTTCTGACTGTAAAAGGCGACGGAAAAGTAAAGAATCTGAGTCTGAAAGAAATCAAAGACCTAGAGACAGAACAAGGCTGGGGTGGAATAAAAGACAGCGTAGGTAATATAACTACTTAGATCGGGTAGAGTTTGAAATAAATTGGTTAATTTAGCGAAGCAATTTTCAGAGTTCGTTTATTTTTGTGAAGATTTAAGAAAATCATTAAAGATTGTTAATCTAAAAACATTACAA
>CAYSUV010000032.1:0-9230 GCA_964434275.1 Hadarchaeota archaeon (SeqCode)
TTCCTGCTTCAGGTCTGAAAACTGCTTCTATTTCTCTTTTCATTCCAGGAACTTCTGCAGTTCCTTCTTTTGCTGGTTTTTTAAAGTAAGAATAATCCTTTACTCTTTGTCCTTTCTGGACTTGTGGCTTTCTTGCAATTCCTCCCCATTCTCCTTTCCTAAAACCCTTAGGTTTTAAATATGCTATTCCTGGTTTTGTTTCTGGTTGCACTATGCTTCCTAATTTAGGAAATTTAAAAACAGATTCTGCAGTTTTTCCTTTAACTTGTGTGAAGTAAGGACTTACATAAGCACTTCCGTATAAACCAGGAAGTTCAGAAGTCCCTTCTCCAGGAGTTAGTTGTCCTTTTTTCCAGAATTTTCCTCCTGTTGCATGGAAGGCTCCCTTTCCTCCCAATTCAGGATATTTTCCCCCCGTCCTTTGGAAAATGCTAAACTGTTTCCTTGGCGGTGCTTCGGGGAATGTTTTTTGTCCTGTAGCAACTTCTTTGGGAGTTAATCTTTCTATAGAGATTTTCTGTCTTCCTCTTGTTGCTAATTTACCGCCAAAAACATCTACTCCTTTCATCCCTTTTGAAAATCCTGTTCCAAAAATAATGGTTTCTTTTGCTGTTTCCCCAATAAATTCCCCCTTCTCTTCTTTAGGAACTTCTCCGAATTCTTTTACTTTACTATAACCATACAAACCTGTTGCTCCTAATCCTCCAGCAGCAGTTGTTGCTTTATATCCAACACCCAATACTCCCCCTACTTTTGGTGTCTTAGAGATTACTTTTCCTGCTCCCCTTAATAAGAAACCTGCTCCTTTTGCTACACCATAAGTAGCAACATCCCTACTTATTTCTGTTGTAGTTTCTGGAACAAGTCCTCTTATTATTTCACTTTCAAATTTAGCTCTTTTTTTACTAACACCTAATGCTCCAGAGGTTCTTGAGAAGACATAAGCTTTCTGAGCTCCTTTTGCAACTTCTTTAGGTACTACCCTTACTCCTTCAGTTACTCCTCTCTGAACTTCCTTGGGGAGAATTCTTTTTTCTCCGAATTCTTCCGCATCGAAAGCTTTAAAAACCTTTTCAACTCCTTTTTCAATCGTTCCTTTATTCTCGCCAAATTTTTCTACTTTTTCTGCTCCTGGAAGATACTTTCTAGAAAATTCAGTTAATAGTGTTTTTCTTTTCTGGAATATCCCTTTATCTTTTTCTACTTTTTCCTGTCCTTGTCTTGTTTTAGCTAAGGTCTCCTCAAATTCCCTAAATGCTTTGGGTTCTTCTTTTGCAGAATAAACTTGTTCTTCTCCAACATATTTCCCACCTTCTTCTTTAACTTTTTCCAAACCTGCTTCCTTTCCAATAGACATCTTTCTTCCTCCAGGAGAAACATAAGTTCCAGCTGGTAATCCTGTCTTTTGTTTTCCTTTACCTTCAGTTTTTTCTAATTGTAAGGTTCTTTTTGTAACAGGAGAAAGTTCTTCAGCCTCTTCCTCAGTAAACTTAACCTGTTCTCCTTTTTTTAATTTCTGAAATTTTTCTTGTCCAATATCTTTTTTTATTTTGCTTCTCCTAACTTCTTGTTCTGCTAATTGCTCCTGTCTACTATAACTTTTTTCCTCTTGTCCTAATTCTGCCTCAAACTTTTTCTGAGCAAATTCCTTAACACTTGAAGGGTCATAAATTTTCTTTCCCTGCCTCATTTCCTTCTGAGCTTTTTCAATAGCCTGAGCCTTCTCCTTGTATGCTTTTTCCTTTGGTCTGTATTCCTCTTTTAATTCTGCAATTTCTTCCTGTAATTTTTCTCTGCTTGGTTCTGCTCCACTTCTTCTTGCTTTATAATAATTTTCATATAATTTTTGTCTCCTTTTCTCATATTCTTTTTCAATTTCTTTTGCTTTTTCACTTGCCTGTTTTCTTTCCTGTTCTAATTTTGCTGCTCTTTCCTTACCTGCTTGTTTCCTTTCCTGGAGAATTTTTTGAGGGTCTTGGAAATATCTTTTCTGCCAGGAAGGTATTTTTTTATAAGCAGCAGCATAATCAGCATAACTTTTTCCTTTCAGTTTTTTAGAAGTCTTTTCAATTTCCTTTTTTTCCTCTCCCCTTAATGCTTTAGCTTTTTTCTCTCCTACCTGAACTCCTAACTTACCCATACCAGAAGCCTGAGATGGTTTCTTTTTAACTTGTTCACCTAGTTTTGCCATTTTATGTTATATAAATAAATGTATACAAGTTTTTAAAGTTTTCGGTTTCTGTTTACAAATTTAATGAAAGGTTTAAAAATGCTCTTTTACTGTACTTAATATGGCAGCTGAAATAACCTCACAATTAACAGGAATAGCAGGAACAACAATTTCTTTATTATTTAAAATACTGGGGGGTTTATTCGGTATTGGGATAGTGGTTGCTATTGGATTATGGAAAAAACAAAAGAACAAATTTAATATTCCTGTAACAATATGGATTCCAAGAAGTGATGGAAAGATTACAGACGAAGTACAGGCAAGAGGAGGTTTCTTTAAAACAAAAGTACAGGGAGAAGGACAGGTAACTTCCTTTAGGGTTAAAAGAAAAGGACAACCAGCAATAGATATTCCTCCTCCTAGTGCAAGATTTTTAGTTGGTTTTTCAAGAAAATTATATTTAATACAAAAAGGAGTGGATGACTTTGAGCCTGTTCTTCCGGACAGTTTCAGATATGTTACAACTCAAAGTGGAGAAACTATTCCTGTTACTGATTTAAAATGTATCAACCAGGACGCTACTGCTTGGGTTGAGGACAATAGGGAAAACGCCAAGAAAAGGTTCACTATGCAGGGTTTTTGGGAAAAGTACAAGGACTTTATACAGATAACAATATTCATATTTATTGTAATGCTTTCCATATACATAACCTATGTTGGATTACAGGAAGTTGCTGCATCTCTAAAAGAGGTAGCTGAATCTCTTTCACAAACAGCAGGAGGATGTGTAAATGTAAAAAATGGTGGATAATCAACCTGCTTCAAGACATCCTGAACAAGGAACAAATCCTGAGGGAGGAATGGAACAGCCACCAGTTGTACCTTCCGGAGGAGGAGACGAAGAGATTAATAATATTGTTGGACAAATAGATCCAAAAAGAATTTTAGACGATTTAAATCACTCTCTTAAAGGAGAATATTATGATAAGGGCAAGGGTATCTGGACACAGGTTGGAGACCCTTTAATTAACGATAAGGGGAGAGGATGGATTATATCTTTTTTTACCTCTGTAATGAATAATGCCTCTACTATGGGAATAATTGATGAGAAACAATTCAGTTACCTAATGGAAGGAATTATTAAAACAGTAACCAGAGAGTTCAGATGTAATTTGGGTAAATTCGGATTTATTAATTCAGAGTCAGGAACACCTGATACTTCCAGGATGAATACAGTAGCAGAAATGATATATCAAAGAGCTATGATAATTTATTCAAGGAGTCTTAAAGGTTCAGAAAGTAAGAGAATTTTCCAGAGTCTAAAAATGGCTGATAATATGGATTATGGTGGAGGAATGGAAAATCCACAACAGAAAAAAAACTTTATAAGCAGACTATTTGGAGGTAAATAAAATGCCTGCTGATGAAGACCAACTCCCACAGGATGATGTAGATGAAACCTTACAGGAGTCAGAGTATAGTAAGAAAACAGAGTTTCAAAAAGATTCTCTTGCTTCAACACAGGTAGAAAGAATTTTGGAAAAAAGAAGTAAAGATTTGAGGGCAGGATATACTACATGGTTTACTGATAGAACAGGAGAAAGCCATCCTCAAATAATTCAGGATACAAGAAAAGAATTTGTTTCATCTGTTGAAGCATTGAAAAATCTTTTATCTCCTGAGATAAAACAACAAAATCTTAATATTGAAAAGAATTATCAGGAAGAAAAGAAAAGAATTTTTAATAAGTATGCTTACCACGAAAGAATTGGAAAAGGTTGGAATAAAGATAAAAATGGAAGACAAGTAGCTGTTTGGATTTATTCAGGTAGAACTTATCTCCCACAAAAAGGAGCTTCAATTCTTGTCGATGACCCAAAGATGCCTCACTCTTGTAATGTTCAAAAACTCAGTTGTGGATGGGATGATTTGATAGACGCATACTGGGATGAGTTAGTGGAATCTGCAGACCAGCTTTTTCAGGAATTAAATGACCTTATACATAAATTAGAATACTTCAAAGGAGGTAGTTCACTATGAAATGGTTAAGGTTAAAACTGCTGAAGACTTGAAGAACTTTCCAGAAGCCGATTTAGTAACTAATTATATAATTGATAGGTGGAAAAAAGGACTTTACACTTTAGGATTAGTTGGAGGATTACCTGGTTCTGGAAAATCTTCAACATGTATAAGAATAGGAGAACTTATAAATAAAAAGCTTGAAGCAAAAAAAAGATTTACATCTGATAATATTATAGATAATTTCCTGGATTTGATAAAATTTGTAAAAAATGCAGACCCTTCTCAAGTAAATGTTGGAGTAATTGAAGAAGTTTCTGTTCTATTTCCAAGTAGGAGAGCTATGTCTACAGACAATGTAGATGTTGCTAAATTACTGGACACATGCAGAAAAAAGCAAGTTATTCTTTTGGCTAATGCTCCAACATGGCCTTCAATAGATAGTCATATAAGAACTATGGCCAATGTTTATGTTCAGACAGTAAAAGTCTATAAGAAAGCACAACTTGTTTATTCCAAATGCTATAAATTACAGACAAACCCAGCAACAGGAAAATGCTATATTCATAATTTTAAGAGAGGGAAAAAAGATGTAAATAGAATGTATACTATACAGCCATCTAAAGAGATATGGGATAAATATGAGGAAAATAAAGATAGTTTTATGCAAGAACTTTACGAGAAAGCAGAAGCCAAACAAATAGACAGACAACATAAAGAAGAAAAACTAAAACAAAAGCACAAACCTGTGGATACGAACAGATTAACAGCTAAAGAAATCTTTGTTCATGATGAAACTTACAATAAAGACAGAAAGAAAAGCGATATTGCTAAGGATTTAGGGGTTTCTCCCAGCATGATTTCAAAGATTTTGCAATCAATTCAAGAAAAAAAGACCCAAATAGAGGGGGATAAGGCCTTTTTGAGTAAAAAAAAGCAATCAGAAACCAATTAAATAAATTAAAAATGTATCAGATTATTCATATACATAATAATCATCAAAAAAATTTAAAAGGAAAGACCAAAAAAAGGAAATAAATAATAGGATTATCTCAAATAATAGACATTAACATTAGGAATCATTAAACCATATCTCTTTTTCTTTTCTCTTGAACTTAATGGATTAACCCCTAAATTAATAGAACAATCGTTTCTGAGAGTTTTTAAAATTCTCTTAACAGACCTATCATTAATTCTTAACCTTTTTGCAATTTCTGTTGATGTCATAGGTCTCTTACTTCTTTTGAGAATATCTAACACCTCTTTTTGCCCCATTTTTTATTCTTTTATTGTAATTTTTTTTGTAATATTTATTTTTTCTTCTCCAGCATTAACCATAAATTCCTTATCTTCATCATAATTCCAGCAGGAACAAGTTACGTTATGTTTTTCCGCTCCGTATTGTAAAGGATCTTTTTTAACTGCTGAAGTGTACATTATCATCCATATTATTATAAAAACCAATGCCAACCAAGCCATAATCATAAAAATTGCTGATGCTCTGTTTGCATATCTTTCCAGCTTGGTTGACTTTCTATACTCTTCATAAGTTGGTTCGGTATATGCCATTTTAGTAGGTTCTTAGACCTGTTTTGTATTCAAGGATTCTCAATCTCTCATCAATTTCTTCTAAAGCATCATTAACAGTAATTTTTCCTTCTCCAGAACTCTCTCCCTTTTTGTTTTCCTCATTACCTCTAAGTTCTTCGTCAGGAACTGCCTCGTTATCTATTGAGTTATCCTTACTTTGTTTCTTTGCCATCTTTCTTTTCCTCCTCTGATTTATTTTCCTGGTTTTTTTCTGATTCTGTAGAATCAGACCTTTTAGCAGCATCCATAGCTTCCTGAACAGCCTGTGTTAAACTCTTATTTCCCATTTTAAGAGTTACGGCAATATTCATTACTGCTTCTTTCATTATTTGTGTTTTTGGTTTTTTTGCCATTTTTAAAATATCTGTGAAAGTGTTTCTATCATATCATAAATGAAAACCCCTATTATTCCTCCTATTACTAAAACACTTAGTACATAATACAGGATTTCTGCTATACTTCCTTCTTCCATTTTTACTTGAAGTTTTCACCTTCTGAATTTATTTTGTTTGCTAATTTTGGTATTACATAAATAACCAAAAAGGCCGATGTTACAGCCATTGCTACTAAGACTATTACTTTAGTTATAGTTATTTCCATTTTGTCGTATTATGGTACATTTAAGACGGATTTAGGTTTTCTCCCGCCTGTTCTGTTGATTTATTTTGTCGTGATTTATCACTTTCTTTTTCTTTTTGGGCATTTTCCTGGAGTTGTTTCATGGTTTTATTCATCTTTCTCCTTAAAAACCAAAGTCCAATTCTAGCCATTAAACCCTTTATTCCTCCCTTTTTCTTTATCCATTCTTTTATTTCTATAAAAATTAGTACTAATACAGTTATGGGCCAAAATAATGATGTTATTATTAAAATTGGATTCTTACTATGTTCATGACTTACTAAAGTACAAACACGTGATGTTGCCTTCCAAAATCCAAAAGCAAAGTATAGATATAATCCTATTCCCAATATTATAAAAAACAGTTCAATAAATGATGTTCCTAAGCCCTCAATCATTTTTCTTCCTCCAACTTTTTATTTATAATAGTAAAGAGGATACAAAGTGAAGTAAGTATAATTCCTCCTGCAAGACCTTGTATTAACCAGTATAAACCCTCAGTTGTCATTTTCTAAAAATACTGCTCATAGGATTTAATTGCATCTTGTGGGTTTGCTTTTGTGTAAATTGAGGTTGTAGAAAGGTTTGAGTGGCCTAATAAAACCTGGACCTGGTTAATAGGCATTCCCCTTTCTAATGATCTTGTTGCAAATCCGTGTCTAAGACTATGAAAAGTATATTCAGGATTTAATTCCGCTTTTTTGGCATAATTCTTAAAATGTCTTTGTAAAGAACGGGCTGTTAGTTTTATCGGAAGGAATTTATTAAAATTCTCTCTCCAGCCCTTAGGTTTTGGAACAACCCTTTCCACACCATACTTAGATTCCGGAATAAATATAGTATTATTTCTTATATGTTCTATTTGGCATCTCAAAACCTCTGAAATCCTCATTCCAGAGCCATAAGCCAAAAGAAAAGCTATTTTTATGTCCTTTCTCTTAGAAGGAACTTTTTTAATAAGTTCTGTAAATTCTTCTGGTCTTACTGATTTTGGTAGTTTTCTACTCTTTGGCATTTTCTTTTCCCTCTTTTATTTTGATTTCCTTTTCTTTAACTTTTTTTTCATTTTCGGAAATCATAACTCCACCAGCAAGAGAAATCATAAGACCTCCTGCTGACATTATTAATGAAAAAACAACAAAAAAGCCTAAAACAATCTGCACATGTAAATTATCTATTTGTGTATTTTCCAATAATGCTTTAAGTGTAATAGAAAAATATATTCCTATTGTCATTAAAAATACTCCTAAAAAAAGCCATAAAGCCCACCTCCAATCTCTTTTTTCTTCTTCTATTATGTATTTTTTTGGTAGTTTTTTATTTCCCATTTGAAATTACGACATTTATTATATTTATATCACGAGGAACACCTTTTTAAATTTTTCGCTTTTTCCCTCTTATACGACATTTGACCGTTCCAGACTCTCCTGTAAAACCTGCCTGTTAGTTCATAATATTCTCTCGCTCCCTGTATTATATTGCCTGCCAAAATCCCTCTCATAACTGAATTTTCAGTCTTATAGAAATGTCTTACATGACTTTCCAAATCATTTTCAAGTCTCTGAATTTTTTGTTGATTTTTCATTTTCTAACCTCCCATCTATTTAACATTAAGAAAACATTATCAAGATCTTCTTTAATCCTCTCCAAATTAGCATAAACTTCTGAATCCTCATCAGAGTAGTTCCTGAAATCCTCACAGAGCAATTTCTGGAGGTTTGTGGCTTCATTTCTTAGTTCTATTGCCTTATTCTTCGCTTCTTTTATTTTCTGGCTCATTTTACCTATTATTATCTTTTTTAGCTGAATGCACAATATATGGAGTAACATTCCAATATTCGTTATGATACCTTGATTCTTCTCTTAGTTGTTCTGATATTTTCGGATTGTGTTGAAATGTTCTTATTATTTCTCTTTCAGGGCAACCTAATTCTTCTATATGTCTTATTATTTCTGTTTCATAGGTGAGTTCTTGTTCTGTTAGTCTATAATTTGGGTCTTTCATTTTCATAACCCCCTTCATTCCCCTGCCATCTTAATCTTGGTTTTTCAGGGAATGGATTTTCCATGAATCTTTGATAATCTTCAGTATTGAATATTCTTCCATTAGTCATGAAAAATTCTTCTTCCAGACTTAACAGATGTGATTTATCTCTCCTTGGAAGGAAGTAAAAATCCTCATCTGACTGTATTCTTGTGTGCATTAGGTATAGTTCGTAGTTATCTTCTGGTTTCATTTTCTTCCTCCTTTTCTTTATTTTTGAAAAATCCTTCTGAAAGGATATATATCATTATAAAACCCAGAGCTAAATCTAATAAGGCAAGGATTTGAAAATTAAGTGCTGATAAAAAAGAAGACATAAAAAATATTGCAAAAATTAAAACTGTCATTCCTATTGATTTTAGTGTTGTTTTATTTGTCATTTTTCTTTTTGTTCTTGTTTTAATTTATCTTTTAAATCTCCTAAAACTAACACAGGAAATCTTGTTTTTCCTCTTGCTGTTCTTACTTCTAAATTATCGATTTCTTTTATTATCCTTTCTCTTTCTTCTTTTTTCCCTCTTGTATAAGCATAATCATTAACCACTATTGCATCTCCTCTTCTTTTGTCTCCCTCAGGAAATAAGTTTCTAATTTCTTCAGGTTCTTCATCTGTTTTTTCTTCGCTCATTTTTCATTTTCTTTTTGCTCCAATACTTTGTTTATTTTGTTTTTTGATTTGCCAAATTCCTCAATTAAATCCTCTGCATTAATGTATCCATTCTTTGATTTATATAATAATTTTGCTTGTAATTTTTCTAAATCACCTCTCATTTCTTCTAATGCTTGTTT
>CAYSUV010000033.1:0-9079 GCA_964434275.1 Hadarchaeota archaeon (SeqCode)
TGCGATTTATAAGTCTCTTCTCTTCCTTTGCGCGGGCGCGATTGTGTATAAAGTAGGAACTTCGAATATGGAAAAACTTGGCGGGTTAGGTCAAAAGATGCCTGTAACTGCCGTTACATTTATGATTGGAGCTTTAGCGATTGCTGGTATTCCGCCTTTTAATGGTTTTGCAAGTAAATGGTACATCTATTTGGCTGGGTATGAAGTGAATCCAGTATTTACTGTGATAGCGGTTACGATTAGCGCATTAACACTCGCGTACTTCCTGAAAGCTATTTCCAGCGTTTTCTTGGGACAGCCTTCTGAGCATGTGGAAAATGTGGAAGAGGTTCCTAAATCAATGCTTTTGCCGATGGTGGTCTTGGCGGCTCTATGTATTATTGTGGGTATATTGCCTCACTTGGGTTTGGGTGTTGTGGAACCGGCACGAACAGCTTTATTTAATAGGGTGGAATATGTGAAAGCTGTATTGGGAATGGGTGTATAATAAGGTTTATATAACGGTGTTATAATCAATTATCATAACAGAAAAGGGATATGATGGATTTTAGCTGGCTTTTGAAAAGTTTGACGGTGCCCGAACTTGAGGGTTTCTGGGGACCAGTTATAGCGACGATGGCTATGATTCTTGGAGCTTTTATAGGGTATCTGATTCTTGTTGGGAGTAGAAGGCTCGTTCCTGCTCAACCGAATACTGAGAAAAATAGGACTTATGGTTGTGGAGAGATAGTTAAGCCCGAAGAGAGTCAAGCTAGCGCTGAGGAGTTTTACTCACCAATTAAGGAGGTTTTCGGCGGATTTTATGAATACGTCCGTCCAGGTCATAGCGGAAAGCTTAATTCTTACCTTGTTTGGGTCCTTGCAGGTTTTGTTATCATTTTCGTATGGATTGTTACACAATTGGGGTGAATTAAATGGGATTAACAGATTATTTCGCGAAAAAATCTCCGTGGATACTCCATTACGAAACTGGCGGATGTAACGGTTGTGCTATAGAACTAGTGGCTGCTTTAACCCCTCGTTTCGATGTCGAGAGGTTTGGAATGTTGAAGAAAGCAACGCCCAGACACGCAGACATACTAGCAGTTACAGGTCCAGTTACTCGGCACACGAAGGAAAGATTAGAAAGGATTTATGAACAAATGCCGGAACCGAAAGCGGTTATAGGTATAGGTTCTTGTCCGACAACCTGCAACCTTTATGACAAGTGCTACAATACTGTGGGACCGTTGGATGAGGTTATTCCGACTGCTTCGTTTATTCCTGGTTGTCCGCCAAAGCCTGAAGCAATTATTGATGGAGTAGTTAAAACATTGGATCTTTAGAAGGTGTGAATATGGAAGTTGAAAAAGTAAAGGATTTGATGGGAGAATTTGCGGATGAAGTGGAGATAGAAAATGAGATGAGAGTAAACGCTTTTGTCGATAAGGAAACTTATCGTGATGCTGTTCAAGAGCTGAGAGATAAGGGAGTTTATCACATTATTACGATAACTGCGACTGATATGGATGACGAGTTTGAGGTTATTTATCACTTTGATTGTGGAGATAAAGTTGTTTTAAATATGAGGTTCAATATCTCGAAAGGAGACGGTGGATTAAGTACTATAACTGATATTTTCCCTGGAGCAGAGTTTTACGAAAGAGAAGTAATGGATATGTTCGGAATAGAAGTAGAAGATCATCCAGACCCAAGAAGATTGTACATGGCTGACAACTGGCCGGAAGACAAATACCCTCTAAGGGAAGGAATGTTTGATTATCAAAAATTGTCAGAAAAAAGTATTTCTGAAATTAAAAATATTGTGAGGGATGATGAAGAATTTGATCCTGAATTATTGCTTGAAGCTGAAAAAGAAAATAAGGATAGAAAGTCTCTTAAAGAATGGTTAGAAAAACGAGTTTCAGAATCAGAGGAAGAGGAGGAATAAGAAAATGACTTTTACAGTTCCTGTAGGTCCACAACATCCGGCTCTTCACGAGCCAGAACATTTCGATGTAGAACTGGAGGGTGAGGAAATTGTCGATGTGGACATTCGACTAGGATACATGCATAGAGGAATTGAAAAAGGATTACAGGACAGAAGTTATCACAGAGGAGTATACCTATCAGAAAGAATCTGTGGAATTTGCAGTGTAGCCCACACGACTTGCTTCACCGTCACCGCAGAAAAAATGGCTGATATACAAATTCCCGACAGGGCTAGATACATCAGAACTATAGTCGCTGAGTTGGAAAGAATTCATTCCCATCTACTCTGGGCCGGGGTCGCAGCCGAAGAAGTTGGATTCCAAACTTTGTTTATGACAATCTGGCGGGATAGGGAAGCTGTGATGGATCTTTTAGAAATGATTTCTGGAAATAGGGTAAATTACGCGATAAATAAGGTTGGTGGAGTAAGGAGAGATATCAGCGATAGTCAAGCGAAAAAAATGGAGAAAAAGTTAGACGAGTTAGAAGAAAACACCAAACATTATGCTGAAGTATTCCCCTCAGACTCAACAGTTCTAGCCAGAATGAAGGGTAAGGGAGTACTTCCAAAGAAAAAAGGTAAAGAACTTTGCGCGGTAGGGCCGGTGGCTAGAGGTTCTGATATAGAAGATGATATTCGAGAGACTGATTCATATGCAGCGTATGATGATATTCCATGGGAAGTTGCTGTGCAGGAAGGAGAAGACATATTATCAAAAGCAGTTGTGCGTCTCGTTGAGACATTAGAGGCTATTAAAATCATAAGACACGCTCTAGACCAAATGCCTGAAGGACCGTTAATGCACGATGTTGCGAAAGGCATGCCAGTAGGCGTGAACAAAGGACTGCCAGAAGGAGAAGCAACTGGAAGAGTTGAAGCGCCAAGAGGAGAACTGTTATACCACATGAAGTCAGAAGGAGAAGACCATAAAACCCCATCTAGGGTAAAAGTCAGAACCCCAACACTAGCTAACATCCCATCAATTTTTGAAATGCTTAAAGGAGAAAGTATGGCTGAACTACCCATAGTCGTCGCGAGCATAGATCAATGCTTTGCCTGTACAGAAAGAATAACCGTCGTAAACTCCGAAACGCAAGAAAAGGACGTAGTGACAATGCAAGATCTAAGGGAGATGGCAAAATGATGTGGTTAATAGAATTTTTGATATCATACTTACTATTCCCAGGATTAGTATTCGCCATGGTTTTCGGATTATTTTTTGAAGGAATAGATAGGAAAATTGCAGCACATATGCAGAATAGGATAGGTCCGCCCGTAATACAACCATTTTATGATATTGGGAAACTTTTCGCTAAGGAAGATATTACGCCAAGCAATGCGCAAAGTTTATTCTTTAACGCAGCTCCTCTTCTAGCATTCGGTTCAATTATAACGGCTATGACTATAATACCGGTAAGTTGGGCTTTCAAAGGGTTCAGCACACCAGCGGATTTAATTGTTCTGATTTATTTATTGAACATTCCTGCAATTGCGTTGATGATAGGAGGTTATGCCTCTTCTAGTCCTTTTGGAATAGTAGGTTCGAATCGGTATGTAATTCAACTATTTGGCTACGAATTTATCTTTATAATAACGGCACTAACCGCTGCCTTCCAAGCTGGATCTCTAAATCTTGTTGAAATCGTTTCACATCAGATCAACTCAAGTTGGATATTGTTCCAAGCTCCGTTAGCAGCTATCGGAATGTTGCTTGCAGCACCTGGAAAGTTACTCAAAACACCTTTCGACATACCGGAAGCAGAAACGGAAATCGTCATGGGTCCATTGACCGAATATTCTGGACCTAAACTGGCTTTATTCAAAATAGCGTTTAATATAGAAATGCTAGCAGTAGCAGGTTTTCTAACTGCTTTGTTCCTAGGGGGGCCGGTGCCTTTGACGATTGCTGGGTTCCAGATCCCTGGTGTTGTAATTTTCTTGATTAAGGCTGTTTCGGTGTTAATCCTCATAACTTTGATAAGGTGTGTCACAGCCAGATTGAGGATACATCAAGCTTTGAAATTTTACTGGTTACCGGTGGCTTTAATAGCTCTAGTTAACTTGTTGTGGGTTTTGTTTAGAGATGAAATTCAGATGATGATTGCAGGAGTGATTTAAAATGCCTAGAATATTACCAGATGTTTTGAAGAATCTGTTCAGTAAACCTGCAACATTAAAATATCCTGCAGAAAAGTTGGAACCTCCAGAAGATTTCAGAGGAAAACCGGTTGTAGATAAAGATACTTGTGTAGGTTGCGGAGTTTGTGAAAGAGTTTGCCCTTCGTGGGCGATAAGTTATGACGAAGATGATAATCCGGTTTTTGATTATGGGCGTTGTCTTTATTGTGGCGAATGTGCTGATAATTGCCCGCCGGACGCTATAGAAATGACGAAGGAGTACGAAATAGCAGTGCTAGATAAGGAAAATCTAATCTCAGAATAGTTATTTTTGAGATAGTTCTTTCACTAAGACTTTTGCTAGATTTTTTAGAGAGTCTTTTACCTCTTCAGATAATTCTGAACCAACTTCAAGGTCTTTTGCTTGTATCCCCACAAGATCGACTCTAGCTCCAGTTTCTTTTTCTAAATAATCCATCAACTGTGACAACGGTAATTTGTGAGTAGAAACGGAGTCAGTAACAATATCGGATGGATCCACCACGGAAACAGAACCAGGGTCCATCCCAGCCTCCACAGAATCAATCAGAATAATATTATCCGGATCAAATTCCTTAATCTTTGAGGTGAACTTCTCAGGCATATTCCCGGCTTGGATTAAAAGCAAGTTTTCAGAATCCAAACCTACACCACGTAGTTCGTTTATTAACTTCAGACCTGCCGAATCATCTCCACGAAGTTCGCTTCCGATACCGATTATCACAACCCGTTTGTTTTTTTCCAGATTAAGAGATTCTAAATTCATTATGGCCACATAATTAAGTTTAGGAAATCCTAAATTAGTCTTTAGTCCTGATTCACTTTTCGATGAGTTCTATCATTACTCCGTGAGCAGATTTTGGATGCACGAAAATATATGAAACGTCTCCTATCTCTATAGGTTCCTCAGGAATTAGCGTCACGTCTTTATCCTCTAATCTTTCTACTAAATCGTCTAAATTTTTCACTTTGAAACAAATGTGGTGTATGCCTTCACCCTTATTTTCGAGAAATTTTGCTATAACTCCCCCTGAACTCGTGGGTTCTAACATTTGTATTTGGGTTCCAGAAAGATTAGCAGATTTTACACGCATGTCGTCGGAAGGGATTTCCCACTCCGCTTCAAAACTTAATCCGAACAAATCCTCAAAAAAATCAGCACTTTCATCAGCATCTTCAACTGCTATAGCTATTTCCTCAACCTTTTCTAGTGGAGAAACTTCACCCATAGTCTCACCTCCGGACATGGTGATGTAAGCTTAGTAATCATGCAAGTTTAATATTTTCTTTATGGAAGTTTCATCTTCTGAAGAACCAGAAGCGTTTTTTTACTATCTACCGGAAATAAAAAACAGTGCCTTTAATAATAGATACCGACCCAGCAATTGGATATCCCTTCAAGGATATAGACGATGGACTAGCAATATTACTAGCCCTCGCGAACACTGACGTGATAGGGTTGACGGTCAACTTCGGGAACGTAAATGTTTCAAAAGGGATGAAAGCTGCAAAAGAAGTCTTGAAAGTGGCCGGAAAAAAACAAATTCCAGTGCTTCCTGGAGCGGAAGGAAGAGCGTATCTAGGGAGAAAAACGAAAGCCGCGGAATTTATTATAGAAACAGTTAAAGAAAATCCTGGAGAAATTTCTATCCTGTCCATAGCGCCTTTAACGAACCTGGCAACTGCTTTAATTCAGTATAGTAGTTTATTGGAAGATTTGAAAGAGCTAGTCATTATGGGTGGTTCTCTTAATTTTTGGCCGATGAATTTTTTCGGAGAGTTTAATTTTAGGGATAGTCCGGAAGCTGCTAGAATTGTTTTGTCTCAAAATATTGGGAAAAGTGTTGTGACTATGGATGTTTGTTCTCAAGTAATAATTGGGTCGGATGAGATTGAGAGATTGAAATCTTTCGAAACTAAAGTTTCGTCTTATATTGTTGCGAATTCGTCTTTTTGGCTCAATTTGAATAAGTTGGTTACTTTTGAGGGTTTTTATCCTTGGGATGTTGTGGCATGCGCGTATTTTCTTGATAAATCTTTATTTGAAGTTGAGAAATGTAATTTATCTGTTCAAGTGGATGGTTTGAGGAAAGGGAGGATTTCTAAGGTAAAGGGGGATAGGATAATTTTACCGACATCTATAAATCGAGAGGGTTTCCTCGACTTCTTTTTGAGCAGTATTAAAGAACTCTAATTTTTAGCCATATTATCTTTCTGAAAAAACTGTCTTGTTTAGAAATTCTTCTTCGTAAAATTGGATTATGTGGTTTAATACAGTTACAGCATCCAAAGGTTCGGGGTAAATACTTAGTATTTCCTCTGCAACTTTTTCAATATTTGATATGAATTCATCATGGGGAAAGCCGCCAATAATTGCACAAATATCTTTTTCCCTTCCAAAATTTGAAAAAATTTGATTTCTTGAGGTTTCTCGCCCTTTATTTGTGAAGGCAAGTGTTTTATCCGGATTGATCTCGTTTATTTTTTTCTCTAGGCTTTTTTCAGAGAGTGTCATCAAAGGGTCTTCAGGAGGAACTCCTTTCGTTATGAAAAGTTGCTCCATCAAACCTATGAATCTATTATAGGACCGGGGTATTCTCGTTTTCGGATCGATATCTATCACTTTGTCATGTCGAGTGTGAATGTATAATTTTAGAGCACCTTCTCTATTTAGAGGAGTATCCAGTGCTGAGAGTATACAAACATGAACAATGTCTGGTCTTCCTCTACGGCTTGAATCCTTTAGTTTACGCATTGGTTTATGGTAATAATTAGAGTCGAGAATTAGCTCTGTGGCTTTTCTCCCTCTCTTTTGAGCTTTTCTTTGCAGTGTTTTATCTGAGGAGATTTTTTGAGGAACTGTCTCTAGTTCCGAATCGGCTAGGATAATATGTAACAATTTTACTCCTATTTTTTGTTGGGTGGCTATGTTTTTAACGCGTGGGTTACCAAATTAAGAATTTGAGAAGGTGCTGATTGGTGTTTTTTCCATTAAGAGATGAGAATCCAACCGATAAAAAACCTGTTTTAACTATTTCTTTGATAGTTTTGAATGTAGTAATTTTTCTCTTCACCTATTTTTCTGGAGCTCAATACTATAACCAATTTATTATGAATTATGGAATGATTCCACAACAGGTGGCTAATTATCAAGGACTTCACACAATATTTACTTCGATGTTTCTACATGGAGGGTTTTTACACGTGATCAGTAATGTGTGGTTCTTATGGATTTTCGGGGATAATATTGAGGATTTATTTGGAAGAGGTAAATTTTTATTAATATACTTTGGAGCAGGGCTTTGTGCAAATATCGCCCATGTACTCTTTAATCCCACATCTTTAGTGCCGACTATCGGCGCTTCTGGAGCAGTAGCTGGAGTTCTCGGAGCTTATATTGTTAAATACCCTCGTGCCAAGGTTGTGACACTCCTCTTCTTCTTCCTTTTTATCAATATAATCAAGGTACCGTCTGTGACCTTTTTGGGAATTTGGATTCTTCTCCAGATAATCAGTGCCACATATACAACAGCAGCTCAAGTACAAGTTTCTGTGGCTTATTGGGCTCATATAGGAGGATTTGCCGCAGGGATGTTATTGGCTTGGCTTTTCGGAGAACAAGCATCAGGAACCTATGAAAGTATTTCTCAAAAATATGAGAAAGTTTCCCGTTTTTTATCTGATAAGTTTAAAAGGGCGGATTCTCTTATTAATTTGGAGCGTTGAAATTTGAATAGAAGATTAGTAGGTATTGGTCTTGGCTTGTTAACAGTGGCTTTATTTATCGGGCCGATAGCTTATGCTTTTTATTCACACGGTTGGGATTTGAAGGAAACTGTTGCTCCTAGCGGGGAGCAAATTAAAAATATCCAGGAGAGTATTCAGGGAGCTGCTGGTGGAGGTGGATCTCTTCCAATGGGGGATTTGAAAGTTGTTGAAAATGAGATAACTAAAGATAGTATTTCGATAGGTATACTTTTTCCTTCACCGTTCGAATTTCCAGCTAGTTTGGAAAATATGAAATGGGAACTTATTCATAATGTAGAGGGAAAGAAGTTAGCTACTCTTACTTTACAGCAAGATAATGTGAAATTAATCCCAGGCGAAAATACTCAAATTACTCTTGCAGGGTCGACGACATCTGATGGAGAAAAAATTATTGAGAATTCTTCTCAACAAGAAATTCTTATGAATATGGGAACCGGTGATATGATTTTTGTGTTTGAGGCATACGGTATCACGGTTGAACTGAATATGGGTGGGAGATAAAGATGAATGAAGAATCAAAATCCTCAGACATCAGTGAAAAACTAAAGCTTGTAAACTGGCCAGGTTTGGCCGCCGGTGTTTTAATGTTATTGTTGCCTCTTCTTGGCGCTTGGTGGCGAGCGGTAGCTGGTGATGGAGTGTTCGTCATCGCTATTTCTCCTTTTTACTATAATATAGAGGTAGTCGGACAAGTGCTTACCTCGCCCCTAGTTGGTTATGTTTTGCTAGGCGCGAAATTGACTGTTTGGATTGGCGGTGCTTTTCTCATTGCAGGATCAGTCTTTTCTTCAAAGTGGTGGGGGAGGAAGCTTGTAAGTTGGGGTGCTATGAAAGTATTTTGGATGCTTATCGGTCTAGTTATTCTTTTTACTGCGGGAGTTTACTTGGCTAACAGGTTTATTCCCACTCTTATTTCTGGGATGGGTGGTTCAGGGGTTAGTATTACTTCTAGTTTACCGTATTTTTCCGGTTCGGGTTTTGTAGAGATTCAAAGAGAGAGTGTTATGACTGTAAGGGCACCGGTATTTTTAAACCTCACGAAATATTTCTGGATAGCTGTAGCGACTGCTGGTCTGGGCTTAGGAACTAGGATATATAATGGTAGAATAGAGGATAAAGTAACTCCCGAAGAGCCTGAAGAGGAAGAAGAGGTTTCTGAAGAGCCTGAAGAGGAAGAAGAGG
>CAYSUV010000034.1:0-9050 GCA_964434275.1 Hadarchaeota archaeon (SeqCode)
CTATTATGAGCGACTAATTTCTCCATATCATTCTCAAAGTTTTCCTCAATCCTCACTTCAAGACTCTCAAGTTTTTTCTGCTCAGAAACTGGAAGATCATTATTTTTACTTAGTTCTTCTAAAAGATTCGCAATCGCTTCATTATTGTAATTCTCTAATTCTCCAAGTTTCAAAGCCACATTCTCAAAATCCAGTGTTTCCATAAGCCAGTTAGCTTTATGACCCAGAATATTATCTACAGTAAAAGTCACCACGTTATCCATAGCTCTTAACAAATCCGAATCTTCTATGCAATTATCCTCGTATTCACTAACCACAATCGTCTCAGAACTATTCACCATCTCATCCGGAGAAACGCCACCGACATCATAAGCTAACGATCCTGAATCAAGATCTACCTCTCCATTTGTAGAATTATGATAGGCGGCCCAAACTAATTCGCTACTATACCATTCAGATGAATTCGCATTATCTTTCTTATCCAAATAATTCGAATCATAAGACTTGCCTTTCTGATTTTTCAAAAAATTCTTCACATTGTCAATAATTTCACTATCCGCATCCTTCACTCTAAGAATAAGTATATGATTATTTTGAGGTGGATCCCAGTTATCAATACTTACCTCCCTAACAAAAGGATTCACAGCATCAATAACCTTACCATCACCCATAAAAACACCGACGTGAGTCCAATAACCCGGAACCATCAACCCTTCATAAGAATCAAAACTAGAAAGTTTCTCGATATTATCCAAACACAATCTAGAAGTACTATGAGTAACGATAATATCTCCGGGCTCTATATCCTCCCGCCACTTTTCCAACTCTTCCTCACTTTCAGGCGGACAGGGTCCTTTACCTAGGATTTTTTCGATAATATTCTCTAGCTTATCTGTAGGATTAGCCTCATTTTCGAAAAAAGAATCAACCTTTTTCTTGTTACGCTCCACCAACTTATTCTCTAAATAATTCTCTAGACCGTCCATAACTTTCTTTTGAACCTTTTCTTCACCAAACTTTTCGATTTCCTTGTAATCCTCTTTGACCAAATCGGAAGCAAAATCTATCAATTCATCCCAACTCGTCGAAAGAAGATTTTCAATATTTTGCCTAGCCTCAAGATTTTCGGTATCCGACGGAAGAGAAAGCTTATCAGCCTTATTTGCATCGCCGGTAGATAACTCTTTTTCATAACTCAATTTTGATAATTTCTTATAACCTTTTGAGTCTCCTTGTAGGAATTTACCAACAACAGGAATATCTGCCGCCGCATCTGGCACCTTAAAGTAAGTGTTAGTACCTAAACTAGCCTCACCTACCAGCCTAGGCGAAACACCACTGGAATCAACTCCCATCTTCACTCTGAACATTTTTCCTGGGGTGACGGCATCAGGATAACGAGCCAAAAAACGCCCCTGACTCTCCAAACCTGCCTCCACATCTGCAAAAGGTTCCAACTTTAATGGTCCTAACTCAAAATCTCCCTTAATCTCTTCTTTTACTCCGCTAGTCGCCAGAATGTTCGTATCATAAGTAGTATACCCCTTAGATGTACTATCCTCCCATGACCTAGGTGCTGTTTCTCCAAAAGAGGTATCTCCATAAGGATTAAACCATGACCCTCCTCGAGAAAGAACCGTTCCACTATCCTGTATTTTAGCGCCAGACTCTAAATCAATAGAACCGAAATCAATACCCCAACCATTCTTGTTTGGGAATTTCCAAGTATCTTCATAACCTATAATATCAATTCCAGCAGCCTGTGCTCCTGCATCCACACTGACATTAATACCAAAACGAAGAGATGGCTCAAGATGATATTTGAAATCCTCAATAGCTGTTTTAAGAACTTTTCCAGCTTTATCCTGAGGAACATGAATTCGAGAAGTAACTACAGTACCATACTTCTTATACTTTATTTTAGGAGATTTAACCCCATTAACCTTAGTCGGAACGCCATCAATAGCCGCAGACTGAACAGCACCCAATTGGGATTCTAGCTGAAATCTTAACCAAGGAGTCAAACCCACCTTTCCATAAACTCTCAAAATACCAGCAAGATTAAGATCAAGCCCCCCTCCCGAACCAAACCCTAGAGTCGGCGTACTTTTAACACCAAGAGGAGGATGATCGCCGAGAAAAGAACCAAGATCAATTTTAGGAACACCCACAGGAATCCCAACTTTCAGATCAGATTCAATATTAATCTCCGCAAATAACAAATCCTTTTCATAATCCACTTTAGCCTGAACATAAGGCTTCAACACAGTTTTAAGCCAGAGAGAAATACCTTCCTTAGGCTCAACCTTAGACTGATACTGAAAATCCATACCCTCAACAATGCCCAAATCATTATAACGACGCTTATGCTTAAAACCAAAATCATAACCCCAACCAGCCTCAAAATCATAACCAACCAAAAACTCTACAGGCCCGTCCTCATCACCAAAAAGACTATAGCTCCAATTTTTCTTTTTCCAATATTCGTTATCAAAAACAATTTCCTTCTCTCGCCACCCGATATAAGTCTCATCATTAGAAACGATTTCAGGATTCACACCACCAGAGATTGCAGCAACATCCGAATCATTGTGAGGGGAAGCATAAGCCTCCTCAACTCCCTGAATCAGAATCAAACCCGGAGTAACTAAAACGAGAATCACAACAACCCGAACTGTCAATTCCTTATCAAACTTTACAAAACCAAAATCAGTCATCTAATCTTCCTTCCATCAAAATTGAAAAATCACCAATTAAAAAGAATATTTGACCTGTCATTCTCGAAAAATTTTCCGTGACCGTTAAAGACACATGAGATGAGTTTGTTATAAACAATGAAAACGATAAATTTTGCAGCAAAATCAAAATATCGCTTATTTGGTAAACCTTTTTCACCTATTTTCATGAAAAATCCTCTCACCAGTTTATACAAGCCCTCCTGAGTTCAAACAGAGAGTGAAACCGGACAAACAAGTTCTAAAGACAAAACTAGAGAAAAAACCGGCCTCTACAATTCTTTCATGCAAAGAATACAAATTATCACCGACACCTATAGGGTTTCCGTACTCCATTTATTTAAATTTCATGAAAATTCGAATATGCAAAAATTTGAGGTTACTCCTTCAAACATATTTCAGAAAAAAGTCTAGAAACGTTCGAAACCATAAAAAATTTCATTTTCTAGAAGTATCTTTACTTTGAATCTCAGATAATGAAATTAATGTCCAAACTCATTAATCTAGACTCCGCTAGATTCTAAAAGTTCCCAAGCAAAAATAGAACGCACTTTTCCCTCAACCCTCTCCGTAACTTTAGCCTTTGGCACTACTCTTCCATTTTTACTCACCCATAGCTTAACCTCGGTTTGAGTATTATCCTGCACAGAGGTGAAACCTGAAAGAACCCAACAATCATATTGTCCACCTTGAACCGACAATTTTTCTTGTTTGGTGACACTCAGTTCGAGAGTCGTGGGGTTTTCATTCATTATATACCCAAATTCTTTCGAGAAATTCTCTTCCAAGTTTTCATCAAGCAACTCAAAATAAGCTGGCCCCTCAAGAATCTCTCCCTGTGGCATTGGAAATTCTCGTATATTTTCATTTTCACCTATAGTTTCTTTTCGAGTTACCTTATTTTCTTCAAAGTTCGAGGTTATTTCAATAGTTGTTGTTGGAACCTTAACTGTACCCGTAACATTATCTTCAGAAATAGAAGTAGAACCTGAATATGAAGAAGTTACGTTCGAATATCTTGTCCTCAATCGATTATCGAAAAGCAGATATCCTTCAATATCTATTTCACCTAATTTCGCAGTTATATCCCACCTAAACACTTCACTTCCCTTAAATTCCGTTTTCTCCTTAGAAGTTAACTTATAATATCCAAGCTTGTAGTTTTGAGAATAAATTCCATACTTCAAATACTGACCAAGCTCCATCTCGTAACCTTCAACACTTTTTGGAACAATATACGTCACCGATATATTATCCCTTTCAGCAGTTATTTTCCAGTGATTATCATACCTTTCAGAAGTAATTGACGGCTGACCTCCAGGATAATTCTCGATAAAAGACTCAGAAACGCTAGCTAAAGCATCCGGTTCAGAAGACTCCGCAGAAAGGACTACTTCAGAGTCAGAAGGAGAACTCCCAGAACCAGAACCTTCGGTCGAATTATCAGAGTCTAATCCTTGGGTGAAAAAAGCTCCGAAGGCTACCAATCCGCAAATCATTAGAATTATGACCAAATACTTAGTTTTCATGTTAGACACAGTCTCCTTTAAATAGAAAACGCTTATAATTCTTTTATTTCTAATCAACCTCATCGAGTTTAAGAAAAGCTGAGTTCATTTCTCAGAATTTTAGTTTTATATCTAATTGAAATAAGTGTATATAAGGTAATTATTTTGGACTTGAAGATTTTACTTTCCGCTCTGGGGATATGGCTCGTTTTTGCTGTATTCTTCCCGATAAACGGATCTATTAGACACTATGTGTATAGACCTTATCTCGGCGAATTGGGAGCTCATATAGTTAGTTCCATTATTGGGATAGGTTTTATTTTTCTCTTGACTTACATTTTTTTTGGAATATATCATAACGGGTTATTCAGGTATCGATCTGATTTTTATTGGAATTTTTTGGTTTTCTCTAACAATCATTTTCGAATTCGGATTTGGGCATTATATTATGGGAAATTCTTGGAGCAAATTGTTAGCCGATTATAATATTGTAAAAGGCAGAATCTGGAGTCTCGTTCTCTTATCCACGCTAACCGCTCCTCGCCTAGTAGAAATAATACTAAAAACTAACGCATAATTTACCGATAAGCAAAAAAGTTTCAAAGTCAAAGTTCCGCTTTTTCTTTCAGGCCTTCAAATAGGTCCAAATAGTTTTTCTCAACATTTTGTTTCGTAGAGATAGGACTAATCTCAAAGGTTTTCGGCTTCAACACTTCTAGAATTTTTCTCGTTCTGATTTCTCGACCGTATTCTTTCCACCTTTTTGAAATTGTCCGATAAGCTTTTCCAAATTCCTTTCCATCCGTCAAGTAAGCCTTTCCTGGCTCCACAGTGACGACTGCGTCAAATTCAAGCGTTACTGGTTTCGCAACATCCGAATAACTTTCAGTCAAAAGAAAGTCACAATCATTAACATTTTCATAACTTTTTTCAACTGCTTCAAGGTGCAACTCCTCCATATAATTATTTAGTTCTTCGATGCTGGAAAAATTCAAAAAGTTCTCAGCAGAAGAAGACAGACTCTCTAAGTTTTCAGGAAAATCGACTTCCGAATTCTTTATCACAGTCATGCCCCCCTTCGATTCCCATACCCTATCGAGAACTAATGATTTTTTCTTCCCCCTCAAATCTAGCCCAATCCCCACAATTGAAGAGGGGGCCCATAGTCTATGAATAGGATTTATCTCTCTCGGAGATAGATCGATTAGTCCTGACAAAAGTTCGGTATCTCTCCCATAGATTTTACCTTTTTCAATTGTCTTAGAAATTATCGGATGATCGTACCAATAATTATTCGCGGCAAAAGGTTTGAAAAGAGCTACATCTCCTAGTTTAGAAAAATTGTGATATAGTCCAATTGTTGTCGTTGTTTTTCCTGCTGATTCGCAAAGTCCATTTATAAGTATTTTCAATTCTTTTCCTCATTAGAAATAAAGATTCTTTTGTTTTGCATCTTCATCATTTTTCTCTTTTTATTTTTCAAAGATATTAACTGTTTGATTAGGATAGTTTTGGCAAAAATAAAAAAATAGCGCGGTTATGACTTTTCCCGCGCTTATTGATAATTTGTACTCTAACTAAGGCGATGGGTTATCCTGTTCGTAAATTCTTTCTATCAAGATATAGGTGGGGAACGAAAGAAGAAGTATAGTTATTACTGCGCCTAAGCTACCGACTAGTCTTCCCGTCCAGATATAGGTGACGATAATTGCCTCTGCGTGAACCATCGCCAGATAAGTCAACGCTTTTTTGCTCTTGTCTAAAATGGAAAATACAAACCACCTTTTGATAAAATCGTTCGGTGGTTATGGATAAAAAACTTCCGAAATAATCTTTTTGAAGTTATTAGCTTAACTCTAAAAACCAAAGTTAAATCTTTAGAAAAACTAGTAAGGTTTGGTACTATGGGTATTCTTCGAACTTGTGAGAAAAGGTTCAAGAATTTGCCTAATTTTCATTACGAGCCTAACTATGTGGAAGTCGGAGAACCACAAATGGCTTATATAGAAGAAGGGAGAGGTGAGGAAACTTTCCTCTGCTTGCACGGAGAACCGACTTGGTCTTTTCTCTATCGTAAAATGATACCAATCCTCAAAGAAAAAGGGAAAGTTATTGTTCCTGATTTTGTGGGGTTTGGCAGGTCGGACAAATATGAAGACAAAGAGGCTTATACCTATACAAAATACTACACTTGGTTAGAATCCTTTGTAGAAAAGATAGAACTTACAAACATTACGCTTATCTGTCAAGATTGGGGTGGTCTTCTCGGACTGCCTGTAGCTTTGAATAATCCGGAAAGATTCGCAAGACTAGTCCCAATGAACACCGGGCTTGTCGACGGAAATGTCGAAATGGCAGACGAGTGGTGGAAATTCCGAAACTTTGTAGCAGAATCTGACGATCTACCAATCGGTGACTTAATCGATTACGGAACAGAACAAACCGTGTCGGAAGAGGTAAAAGCAGGATATGAAGCTCCTTTTCCAAACTCTTCCCATAAAGCGGCAGCTCATGTTTGGCCTTTGATGGTGCCGACCGATCCTGAAATGGATGGTGCTGAGACGATGGGTGATGCTATCGGGAAGTTGGCTAATTGGGAGAAGCCTGCTTTTGTTCTTTTTGGTGATTCTGATCCGATTACTTCGAGGGTTCGGGATTCTATTAGAAATCTGATACCTACTGCTTCTGAACAGCCCGACATATGGATTGAGGATGCAGGTCACTTTTTACAGGAGGATAAGGGGGAGGAGATAGCTAACCATATTGTTAGGTTCGTAAATAGGACCCCTTTAGAAAAATAAAAAATTAGAAGAGAGTTTGTTCTTTTTTCTTTATTTGAATTCTTCAAACATTTCTTTTTCAGCGCCACAAACCGGACATCTTTCTGGAGCTTCGCCTTCTTTTGTATAGCCACAACGGGTGCAAATCTGTATCTTTTCTAGGTCTATATCTTCTCCATCCTTCACTTTTTCCTTTGCGTCTTTGTACATTTTCGCGTGGATTTTTTCAGCTCTCAGAGCCCAATCAAAGGTTTGAACTGCTTCGTTCTCCTCTTGAAATTCTGCTACTTTTCTATAAGTCGGGTACATTTCTTCTATCTCAAAAGTTTCTCCATCAATCCCTTTTTGAAGGTTTTCAACCGTATCCCCTAACCCGTAAGGGTTTTTTCCTGAAAACATATCTTCCTTTTGAGGCATCCTCTCTAAGTGATTGGATGCATGGACTCTTTCTGCAAAAGCTATCGCACGAAACAATAAGGCAACATTTGGATAACCCTCAACTTCCGCAACTTCTGAATAATTCATATAACGCATATGGGCTTGGCTTTCCCCTGCAAAAGCGTTATGAAGATTTTGCTCCGTCATATCATGCATACCTATCCACCTGATTGAGTTAATCATACCCATATTCTTAACTCTTAGCTTCAAAAATAACCAAGCCAACAAACAAAACTTTAGAAGGGAATAATTGAGAAAAAATAGTTGAAAAAATGCTCCCAGCAAAACTAATAGGAATCGCAGCAAGCTTAACAGCAGCAATATTTTTCGGACTCTATCCTGTCCCCCGAAGATACGTAAATTCCGGAATCACCGACTATATGATAAGCATGTCTCTCGGCCTTTTAGCAACTGGAACCATAATCTCACTCGGAGCAGGCCTACTTTTGAAAATCCCTATCCTCCAATTGTCCCTCGCTCAATTGGGTTATGCGCTCTTAGCCGGAAGTTTGTGGTGCTTAGGAACTATAATGTACGTCTCTTCCGTAGACTGTGCCGGAGTAGGAAGAGCAACTCCAATCAAAAACCTTACTCTCATATTCGGTGTGCTTTTTGGCTTGTTCATCTTCCAAGAATATACAACCTTGACTCTTGCCAATATCGGCATGATTTTAACAGGTTCTATACTACTCATATATTCTGGAAAAAAACTCTCATCAATTCAAGGACACCAAGACATCGCAAGACCATCATGTCCAGTCGATCTCGTAATACCTGAAATACTAAGCGATGACAAAAGGACAACCCTCACCGCCGGCATAATACTAGCACTAGGAGCGGCGCTACTCTACGGACTCACAACAATCCCAATAAAAACTCTAACCAGAAACACACAAACCATAACCCAATTCATACCCATAGTCGGACTAGGAGCACTCACAACAGCCACAATCGCAGACCCAATCCTCACAACCAACCACACCTGGAAAAACACACCACCAAAACAACACCTAACAGCCGCACTCTCCGGCCTAATCTGGACCATCGGATTCATCGGGCTGACAATCGGGATAAAGTTAATCAAACTCTCAATCAGTTGGCCAATCGCAATGTCAAGTACGGTTTTCGCAGTTATTTATGCGATATTTTTGATGGATGAGATAAACCTAACGAACAATCTAAAAGAAGTGTTAGTGGGACTCTCAGCTGGTATAGGTGGAATAATCTTGTTAGGTCTGAGTATCTAGCTATGCTTTTTGTAGATAAATATCGAATCTGACCCCTCCAAGATTTGAATCTTTAACCTCTATCGATCCGTCATAGTTTTCAACTATTTCTCTCACGAGATGCATACCTAAACCAGAACCCGCATTCTCCCCTTCTTTATAACCTCTTTCAAGAATCTTGTCCTTACTTTCGTCCGGAACCCCTCTTCCATCGTCTTCAACCGTAACAACCATTTCATCACCTTTCTCTTCTGTCTGTATCTTTACCAAGTCTCCACCCGAATGTTGAATGGAATTACCAATCAAGTTCGAAAAAACCTCGCTCATTAAATCGCCACCCATAACTTTACATCTACAACTGAC
>CAYSUV010000035.1:0-8918 GCA_964434275.1 Hadarchaeota archaeon (SeqCode)
GTCTCCTTCTATGATAGTGATTGGTAATCGGTTATAGGTCGGTGCGATATGTTTTTCTTCTAGTTTTAGGTAGTCCATTTTTTAGCCTCTTTCTATCATAGTTCCGACTCCGCTTTCGGTTAGCAGTTCTAGTAATAATGTGTGAGGGGTTGTTCCGTCGATTATATGAGAACGGTTCACGCCGTTGTCGAGACCCTTTATGCAGGATTCTACTTTGGGTATCATCCCTTCTGTAATTTTTCCGCTTTTTATCAGTTGTTTTGCTTTTTTCTTGCTGAGTTTTGAGATGAGAGAGTCTTCGTCTTCAGGGTTTTCTAGAACTCCTGGGACGTCAGTTAAGAGTATTAGTTTTTCCGCGTTCAGTGCTGAGGCGAGTTCGGCAGCGACAGTATCTGCGTTAAGGTTTAGACTGTTTCCTTTTTGATCTGCTCCGATGGGGGCGATAACTGGTATGTAGTCTTCTTCGGTTAGATATTTGATTAATTCAGGATTGATTTTATCAACTTCCCCTACAAATCCGAGTTCTTCTTCTCCGATTTTTTTAGCTTGGACTAAGTTTCCGTCGATTCCTGAAATCCCTAGTGCTAGACCTCCGTTTTTTTCGAGCCCTAACACTATTTCTTTGTTTATTTTTCCTCCGAGAGATTTGTGAAGTATTTCGATGGTTTCCTTGTCGGTGACTCTCAATCCTTCGATGAATTCTGGCTTTTTTCCTTCTTTTTTCATTTCTCTAGAAACTTCGGAGCCGCCTCCGTGGATTATTACGGGTTTCATTCCTACGTAGCTCAGTAGCACTAAATCCTGGTAAATGGGATTTCTTGTCTCCTCTTCTTCGATTAGACCGCCGCCGAGTTTTATGACTAGGACCTTTCCGTAAAAACGTTGAATGTAAGGTAAGGCTTCTAGGAGTAAGGATGTTTCTTCTTCCATTTGTATCACGCCTTCTCATCTTTTTGAGTATACTTGTCTCTTAAAAAGAAATCGTTTATAATTCTAAATATTTTTAAGTTCTAAAGTGGTGAGAGTTGATTTCTACATATTCCTCAGTTAAATCACAACCCCAAGCTACCGCTGAATCTCCTCCTTGGTCAAGATCGATGTAAATTTGGATTTCCTCTTCCTCCAAAACTCGAATTGCATCTTCGATTGAATCTTCGGGAAGAGGCTCACCTTTCAGAACAAGAGGAGTTTCCCTTTCCGCTCCAATCAGACTTATACTAATCCTAGAAGGGGCGAATTCAGCTCCGGAATAACCCAAAGCGGCTACTATTCTGCCAAAGTTCGGATCATTTCCAGATATCGCAGCTTTTACTAAATTGGAACCAGCGACTGCACGCGCAGCTTTTTTTGCATCTTTTTCATCTTTTGCGCTTTCGACTCTAACCTCTATAAAATGCTTAGAACCTTCGCCATCTCTTGCTATCATCTTAGCGAGTTCTCTAGTCACATAATTGAGACCTTTCTGAAATTCTGAACTGGGTTCTTTTTTTGTAATTTTTTCGTTTCCAGCGATACCGTTTGCTAGCGCGAAAACAGTATCATTAGTACTTGTGTCTCTGTCAATTGTGACCATGTTAAAACTTTGCTCAGCTGCGTTTTGAAGGTGAAATCTTAATCCTGCTGGAGTGATATTAGCATCAGTGACTATTATCCCGATCATTGTGGCATGTAGGTCGGGGTGAATCATACCAGCTCCTTTAGCCGCCCCGCCAATCTTGATATCGGAACCATTTTCCATTCTTACTCGCACTGCTGATTCTTTAACCGTCGTGTCAGTAGTGGTAATAGCCTTTGCAGCTTTCGTCCCAGCTTCCCAACTGTTCGACAGTTTCTCTTTCGCTTTTTTTATCCCTTCTTTAACTTTTTCTATTGGAAGTGATGAGCCGATTATACCCGTTGATGCCACTCCTACTTCGTCCGGTTCTATGTTTAAAGTCTCAGCAGTTGTTTGAGTCATTTGCCTGGCATTTCTAATCCCTTCTCTTCCAGTAAATGCGTTTGCACAGCCACTGTTGGCTACTATTGCTCCCAGTTCCTTATCTTCAAGGTTGTTTTGTGATATTTGCACAGGAGCACCTTTTACATTGTTTGAGGTGAACAAACCTGCAGCTGGGACCGGCCCTCTTTCACTAGATAAGAGCATGAGGTCAAGACCTTCTTCTTTTATACCACTCTCTACCCCCGTGGCTCTGAATCCGGCCACTGCTGTGAGGCCTCCTTTTTCTTCTTTTATCATCTTTTCACCGGTTTTTCAAGAGAAGAAATGACTTAAAGATTTTGTTGGATTTTAAAGTTTATAACGTTTTATTCCTTTTAAAACTGAATTTTAATGCCGATTATTACAAAAATATGATTTTTTCACACCATTTTTTAATCATGGTCGTAATGGTATGTTTTTTAAACCTTTTTCTTCTTCTAAACCGAAAACCAAGTTCATGTTTTGAACTGCTTGCCCTGAAGCTCCTTTAATAAGATTGTCTATCGTCGATGTCATGATTATCCTATTGTTTTCTGACGAAGCTCTAACAGTTATATCACAATAATTAGAACCTCTCACTGCGTTCGTTTGCGGTTGTTTTTCCAAGATACGGACAAAAGGAGCCCCATCGAAATAATTACGATACATCGAGATTAACTCTTCATCTTCCATTCTCTCACCCGAAAAAGCATAAGTCGTGTTAAGAATCCCCCTGATTGTAGGGATTAAATGAGGAGTAAAACTCGTATTCACCGCCCCACCAGCCAATTTTCCGACTTCTTGCCTTATTTCAGGGGAATGTCTGTGAGCAACAACATTATAGGCCCTGATATTATCCGAACAAGTCGGATAGTGAAGTTTTTCGCTAGGTTTAGCTCCCGCTCCTGAAGTTCCACTTTTAGAGTCAAAAATAATAGAGTCTAATTCTACTTTGTTCTCACTCACAAGAGGAGCAATAGACAATATGGCGGCTGTAGGGTAACATCCAGGATTTGCAACCAGCTTGGCCTCTTTTATCTCCTCTCTATTTATTTCTGGTAAACCATAAACTGATTCTAATTCAGGGCTTTCATGTTTAGTGTAATACTTCTCGAAAGTATCGACATCGTCTATTCTATAATCTGCGCTTAGGTCAATCACTTTCGCTCCTTCTTTCAGTAAGGTCGGGACGAATTTCATCGGAGTTCCGTGAGGGGTAGCTGTAAAAACTAAGTCTGATTCTTTTCCAATTTTTTCATATTCAGGTTCCTTAATGGTCAGATTCAATAATTCTTGAAGATTCGGATGAATATCGCTAACTTTTTGACCAGTGGTGGTTTTACCATATACGCCAATTATCTCGGTTTTCTTATGCCTGTATAATATTCTTAGAAGTTCCCCACCGGTATAACCAGATGCTCCTATAATTGAAATTTTGTGAGACAAAATAACCACCTTATGCTAATTTTTCTCTCGCTTCTCTGAGAGAATCTTTTCTATCCTCAAGAGTTTTTTCGTGATCTTCGATTTGTTCCTCAAAGTTCGATAGTTCCTTTTTCATTTTCTCTGGGGAAGGCCCTCCCTCTACTTTTTTCTTTTTCACACAATTATCAAGGTTTAAATATTCCGAAAATTCTTCTTCTGTGAAATCTATTTTCTTATTCAAAACTTTTTGACTTGCATTGTTTAGGTCGTCGATTGTTAACTCTTTTAACAATTTATTTTCCTCTTCAGCTTCAGCGGCGAGTTTACCCACAATCTGGTGCGATTTTCGGAATGGAATGTCGGTTTTTCTCACAATGCTGTTTGCTAGTTCTGTTAACGATGCGTAACCTCTCTCAGCGTTTTTTCTCATTTTTTCTGGTTTAGGTTCTAATTTTTTCATGAGTTTTGTCATAACTTTCAAGCTTGATTTTGCTTGGTCTACTGAGTCCCAAAGTAAAGGGGTTAGTTCTTGAATGTCGAGGTTATAAGCTTGCGGAAGATTTTTCATCATCTCGAAACCACCCACCAAGTTCCCAACGGTTTGCCCGCACTTGGCTCTTACTATTTCGGGTATAACGGGATTTTTCTTTTGAGGCATTATGCTGCTAGTTGAAGAGAATTCGTCCGGTATTTTAAGCATGTCGAATTCGTTAGAGTTCCAAAGGATTAGCTCTTCTGCCAACCTGCTTAGGTCTGTCATTAGTAGGCTTATATTGGATAATGATTGTAAGATGAAATCACGAGAGCCTGTTGCGTCCATTGTGTTTTCTAATGTTTTTTCAAAGCCGAGTAATTCGCTAGTTGTTTCTCTATCGATGTTAAAACTGGTTCCTGCGAAAGCACAGGAGCCTAAGGGATTTTGGTTAGTTTGATTGTAGGTAGTGTCAAATCTTTCTATGTTTCTCAGCAGCGCTTGAATATAATTGGATAGATAGTGAGCAAAGGTTGTGGGTTCAGCTACTTGAAGATGAGTGTAACCTGGCATAATTGTTTCTAAGTTATCTTCTGCGAGTTTTCTCATCGCTTGGGTTAGCCCTGTCGTGAGTTTTTGAATATCTAAAAGTTCTTTACGGAGAACGATTCTAATAGCAGCAGAAACCTGATCATTTCTACTTTTTGCTGTGTGAAGTTCTCCACCCACTTTTTCTCCTACTTGGTCTTTTACATATTCTTCAATAACCATATGAATATCTTCTAGATCTGGTTTTAGCTTTAAGTTTTCGAACTTTTTCTCTCCTAAGTCTGATAGAGCTTGGAGGATTTTTTCGGAGTCTTTTTTCTCTATGATATTTTTTTCTTCCAGCATTTTGGTGTGAGCTTTGTTAATTTGGATGACGGCTTTGAAAATTCTAATATCGTCTTCGAGGGAACCTGTATATTCTGCTGCGTCTGTATCCATTTTATCTTCAAGACGACCCTCTCTATGCATCTTCATCAATCCTTTTTCTTTCTGTAGGTTTTTCCCTGTAATGCTTGGAACTTTATAGCCCCTGTTGATTCTCTCTGGTCGAATCCGTAGTCTTCGAATGATACGAGCTCTGGCTCGTGAAGGCTTAGGGGGGATTTTCTAGAGACAACTCTGGAACTTCCCGGTTCGAGTTTGATTTTTACTTTTCCGGTAACTCGTTCTTGCGTTTTTTCTATAAAACCGTCTAAATCTTCTCTAAGAGGATCGAACCATAAACCACGATAAACTAAGTCGGACCAAAGATTATCGACTTGTTCTTTGAATTTTAACTCGTCTTTGGTAAGAACTAATTTTTCTAATGCTTTGTGTGCCTTTGTGATGACTGTAGCTGCGGGTGCTTCGTAGTTTTCTCTGGATTTCAGACCTAAGGTTCTATCTTCAATGATATCGATACGCCCTATTCCGTATTTTCCGGCGATTTCGTTAAGCTCTTCTACTAGGGGAAAGGTATCTTTTCTTTCGCCATCTAATTTTGTAGGTGTTCCTTCCTCAAATTCTAACTCTAGGTATTTTGGCTTCTTTGGTGCGTCGGCTGGGTTTTGGGTTATCTTGTAAATATTTTCCGGAGGCTCATTTTCGGGGTTTTCGAGGTCTCCCCCTTCTATTGAGCGTCCCCAGATGTTTTCGTCTATGCTGTATGGTTCGTTTACATCGACTGGTACTGGTATGTTGTTTTCTTTTGCGTATTGAATCTCCCATTTTCTTGTGAGGTTTTTTTCTCTTACGGGTGCAATTATTTCTAGCTCAGGATTTTTGAGGGAAATTGTTGTGTCAAATCTGAATTGGTCGTTTCCTTTTCCTGTGCATCCGTGTGCCACGGCTTCGCAATTTTCTTTTTCTGCTATTTTTACTAGATGTTCTGCTATTGGATAGCGTGCTAGGGCGGTTGATAGAGGATATCCTTCGTAGTTTCCATTTGCTTTTATGCTGGGATGTACGTAGTCTTTGATGAATTTTTCAGTTAGATCTGTTCCGTAGTGCTTTATTGCGCCTAGATTTTCGGCTTTTTCTTCAATTTTTTCTAATTTTTCCGTATCTTGTCCAACATCTCCAGCTACTGTGACAACATTTGCGTCATAGTCTTCTTGAAGTATTCTTAGAATTACAGAGGTGTCTAATCCTCCTGAGAACGCTAATGCTACTTTCATTTTTATTCCTCCAGTCAAAGATTCTAATATTTGCCATAAATAAATTAGTATTTAAGGGAGTGGGATAGTTCGGGATAAAAAATCCTATATAATAAGGAGAGAATATATACTGATGCAAAAATTTTAAAATTCTTCGTTTTCGGGGAGAGGCTGTGAATGAAAGTTAGAATTATAATTCAGGAAGACCTGTGCGAGAATGGTGGCCCTAAGTCTATTAAGCTCCCGATACAGGAGCAGGAGACTATAGACACTTTGCTGATAAAGCTAAGTAGGAGAAATCCTAATTTGGTTGAGTCTATACTGGATCCTCGAACGGGGGATGTTAAGGAGGAGTTTAATGTAAGTCTTAATGGTCGTTCTGTAAAGGGGATTAAGGGAATTCATACTCGATTAAAGAATAAAGATGAGATTACGATAGCTTCTTCTGAAGGATGATATAGCAAGGATTTTGGTTTCGTTTCTATTTTTTTCCTGTTTTGATTTTTGGTTTCGGAGATGTGAATGTGGTTGGGGAGGTCTTTTATTTTTAGCTTGTAATCAAGTGACTTTTTCAGAGTTGAGAGTCAGGGCTTTTGGGGTGTTTGATGATATTGTTGGGTTCTTGTTGTGTTTTGTCTTTGTAAAGGAATTTCTTTCCAGTTGAAATTATTCAGTTTTCGTTTGTTTCCGATGCTTTTGTACCTAGCTTAAAGGCTTTCAAGTTGGCTTTTGTTGTGCCTTTTGGAGAATTTTTCTTGATGGTTTTTTTCAGGGTTTGTTTTCTGATTTTCAATCTTTTAGAAGTGTAGAGGTATCCAAGCATAACGATATTCATAGTCCTTATGTCACCTGCTTCTTCGGCTAAACTGGTAGCGTTAAAAGTCTTCACTTCGCTGATTTTTTTCAAGGTTTTTCTAATTTTTTTCATAGAGGGGTGTTTTTCTTTCTCGATTTTTACGTCATAGGAAGGAATGGTCTTTTCGTTTGCGAGAAATAAACCGTTTTTAGATAAAAATTTCGCTGCATTTCTAACTCCTTCCATTGGTTCTAGAGCTACGATAATATCTGCACCGTTTTCGAAGTTTATAGGAGAGTAGACTTTAGGTCCGATTCTTACATGACTTGCTACAGAACCTCCTCTCATAGCCGCACCATAAGATTCACCCACTTTGACTTCCATACCCTCCTCTATCGCAGCTTTTCCTAAAATGTGAGAAGCTCTGAGGACACCTTGTCCTCCTATTCCAGCAAAAAGTATGTTTATTTTCATTGTCTCACTCACCTATCTTCAGAGCTTCCGTCGGACAAATTTTTGCACACAAACCACACTCAACACACACGTTCCGATCGATTCCACCAGTCTCATTTTCATAAGTAATAGCTGGGCAACCAAGCTCTACACAGTTCCGACAACTAATACATTCTTCAGGATTAATCACTATATTCTCTTTTAGAAAATCGCTTCTCCTCAGAGCCTCAATAGTACAAGCTCTTTTGCTGATAACCATAGAAAAACCCTCTTGATTAATCCCTTTTTCTATAACCTCAGCAACCTTATCCACCTCATAAGCATCAACTTCGTAAACATTCTCCACACCAAAAGCCCTCGCAATCTCGCCAATATCCAAACCTTCTGATTCCCCACCGTCAATCCTCTCACCAGATCCCGGATTAGGATGATGACCAGTCATACAAGTCCAACGATTATCCAAAACAATAAACAAACCATCCACCCCATTATAAACCGCATTAACAACCTCGGGAAGAGCCGCATGAAAAAAAGTAGAATCACCCGCAACCGCAATCAAAGGCCCATCTTCATAACCAGCCTGTGATTGTCCTTCCATCAGACCGATTCCACTTCCCATAACATAATTTGTATCGATAATTTCAAAGGGAGAGTCTATTTCGTACTTTTGTGATTTTTTTGTAACTGAACCTTCTATATCTTTAGAAACTCCATATCCGGCCATTTCATAACAACCGATGTCCCCGTTTACAATTTGTACTTGGTCTTCTAGCTTTTCTATTGCTTTTTTTAGCCCCCAGTAGGTACCTAAGTGAGGACATCCGGCACAAAAGGTAGGGGATCTAGAGACAATCAAATCTTTGATTTCTTTTTTAACTTCATCACTAATCTTTTTTCTTCTCTTTTTTGCTTCTATTAATTCTAACAAAACTTCTTCAACAATATCAGAATTTATCTCATCTACTTCAGGGATGTGTCCGGTTGTGCGACCCAGTATTTTGACTTCTGGAGATTTGTCCTTTGCTATTTCTTTTATTTTTCGCTCGATGAATTCCGACCCTTCCTCTACGATGAGTACTTTTCCGACGCTTTGTAAGAGCTCTACCACTTTTTTATGAGGAAGAGGGTGGGAAGTTCCTATCTTCAAAAAAGCAATATTTTCACCAGTTTCTAAATGCTCTAAAGCTTCTTTTGCATAATTATAACCTATCCCCGATCCTATAATTCCAAAATTTGTTTCAGTAGGAATTTCTAACTTATCCCAAGGCAAATCGCTAGTTTCTTCTTTTATGACTTTTTGCTGTTTTTTCAACCATTTGTGTCTTTCTATTGGTCCAGAGTTTCCGTACACATTCCATCGGTATGGAGATTTATAGTGCCTATCGAAAACTGGTTTTCTTTCCTCTTTATTTATCTCTCCAAATTCGACTTTTCCGAGCGCGTGACTTACTCTTGTGACAGACCTGATGAAAACGGGCAACTCTATTTTTTCAGAAAGGTTGAAGGCGAATTTAGTCATTTCTTTTGCTTCTTTTTGGTCAGAGGGTTCTAGACAAGGTATTTCAGCGTAAGCAGCGGCTGTGCGAGTGTCTTGTTCATTTGAAGAATAATGGGCTCCCGGGTCATCTGCTA
>CAYSUV010000036.1:0-8849 GCA_964434275.1 Hadarchaeota archaeon (SeqCode)
AACGACTTGTGTATCCTCGATTAATCTTAATCGATTATCTATCAACGTGATATAATTATCCTTTGAAGGAGCTATATTGTCCCCTGCATTTAGCTCGGTTGCAACATTATCTGTTACTTTCACATCAGCATTCTCTTTGAGCTTCGCGTTTTCACCCATAGTAGGTGAGAATACCCATGAACCTTTCCATCGAATAAACTGTGTGTTTTCCACAGCTATCACACTGTTATCGATCGCTTCAACCGTCGTTCCCGCAGGCAACACCACTATATTATCATCATTCTCGACGATGTTATCCTTAGGAACAGAAACTAAAGAAGCAGGACTTGTCCCTGATGGATAAGTCACTCTAACATTTTCAATAGCTGCTGTTCCATTGTTATTCACGGTGACGGTTACAATTTTCGATTTGTTATTAGTGACATCTATCGTTGCTGCACCGGTAGATTTCCAATCAACAGAAGACGTATGTGCTCCTGCAACTGCTCCGAGTGAGGCAAACATTGCAGTAATCATGATAGTAGCTGCAATTGTTGCTGTTATTTTTCTATACAATTTTTCACCTCCTTAAATGCTTTGTTTGTCGGAATAACGTTGTAGAAAAACCTTACTTAAGAGTTATGTTCCTTATAAAGCGAGATGGTGAAATTGGGGGGTAAAAACGCCGATATTCCCGACGCCTGTCAAACAATAAATCGTTGATTGTCGAACAGGGAAAAAATTAGGGGGTGAACCCCCCACCCCCTCACTCAAACGGGGAAAATCACTCTAAAAATAATTAAAACCTGCATAGAAGAGGATTTAGAAATCGGAAACCTAGAAGATGAAAAAATGAAGATATGAAGACCTAAAATGACTATAAAAGAAATGAATAATAATTATCAGAACTGAGAATCATAAATAATTTTCCACAATCAACTGTTCCTTACCAACGCCCAAGCTTTTAAGCGTTTTTAAACCCCATCTAAACCACCCGACTTCCCCCTCTTTATGAGCGTCGGACCCCAAGCAAAAATCTACTCCTGATTCTAGAAACAAAATTAACAATTCCTTCTTTGGAACCTGGTACTTTTCGTTCAGTTCTACTGCCGTATCTGTTTCAACTGCTATTTCTGCAAAGTATTCTAATTCTTCCTTATCGTAGTACTTGCTCAAATCTTCATGATACCAAAAAGGGTGTGTCAAAACATCGATCTTTTCTCTCTCCAAACAATTAATCACTCGTTCAAAATATTCACGAGCAAGTTCAGCAGAAGTCATGTAAGAACCCATATCGTGAACACCTGCTGAAACGATATCCAACTTTTGTAAAACATTTCTACTAATGTCAATTTGTCCAGAAGATCCTAAGATGTTAGCTTCGATCCCTAAAATTACTGGAATACTTGCATCATTCTTAACTAGACTCACATCCTCTATCATTTGCTCAATTTCTCCTTTTTTTATACCTACATGTATCTCAGGACCATGGTCAGTTATTGCTACAGCTTTCAACCCCTTTTCAAAACCAGCCTCAACCATTTTCGCTGGCGAAGATGCGCCATCCGAATAATGAGTATGGATATGAAAATCATGCTTGACAATCATGAAAACACCAAAAATACAGAACAGTTTTAATCATCCACTAGAGGTAAAAAAGACCAAAAACTTTTCTCCCGGTCTTCTCCTTCCTCCAGTACTTCTTCTTCGGTTTCTTCCTTCTCTTCTGATTCTTCCGATACTTCCGGCATGTCCTCCTCTTTTTCCATTGGTTCCTCCGACACCTTTTCTTCCTTTTTCTCCTCTCTTACATGAACAAGGTCAGAATCAATCACCAACTTATCCGCCTCCACCATATTATAAACAGCGTCGCCAGCAAGTTTTAAAGCCTTTCTCGGAACTCCTTCCGATTTCTCATAAATCTTCTCAATCGCACCTTCGGTAAAAGGTTTAATAGTTCTCCGCTCGTAATCCCCACCTCTTGCCCAAGCCATTCTATACATCAACAACTCACGTAACTCTCCAAAACTCAAAGGTTCCAAACTAAGCGTATGCCTCCTTCTCTCAAAAAGAGCCGGCGCCTCTTCCTTTACGAAATCAGAAAGTTCGCTCTCCTGACCGTTCAGAATCAACACGATACCCTCAAGATCTGCTAAAGAACGAACAATATTCAAAGCCTCTTCACTTACATCTGGAAATTCATCTACTATCACAACAAGTAAAAAATCAGGGTATTCCTCATGCCAATTTCGAAGTTGCTCAAACTCAGAAGCAACATCGCCCTCTTTAGCTCTTAACTCCAACCTATCCAAAATTATCCTAAGCATCTGTTCACCGCTCTCGATTGAGGGTCCATGCAAAAAAACGGAAACAATATTTTCATTTTCTTTTTTCGGCAGAGCTTTTTGTAAGAATTTACATAGTGTGGTTTTCCCCATTCCAATGTCGGATACTATGAAAGATACTAAATCCCCCTCCTTTACCATATCTATCAATTCTTGTACTTCTTCCACTTGGTGGGGAACCAAGAGTTCCGGATCTGGTAAAGGGTCTTTCTGTGCGAAAGGCATAAAATTCCAATTAAAATTTTTGAAGAAAGCTTTCTTTTTTCTGTCGAATTCTTCTAGTGTAAATTTTCTATCTATTATCGATGTCAAAACTAATCACCTATTAATATACTAGTTACTAATTTGTATGATTCGTCAGATGATTCTTGAATAATATCCTTTTCCTTCAATTTTTCCAAATATTTTTCTACAGCATCACGGGATAAGTTGGAAATTTCCATTACCTCTCCTACTTTTGAATTCGGTTCCTCTATTAATGTATCCAATATTTTCTCGACCTTAGATCGGTTGAAAGGTTGCGAGACACCTATTCTTTCACACACTTCGTTCAACCCTAATTCTTCCGTTGACCCCTCGTCTACAGAGGATCGCTTTTCATCCTCTTCTGTAGACTCTTGGACAACACCTTTCTCTTTTTCAAAACTCTCCTCCTGATCAACTTCCATACCTTCAGTTTTATTTTCTACAGATTCATCTCTGGAACTTTCCTGTCCTTCTCGTTCGGCTGACAAATCAGAATCAAAATCCGATTCCAAAGCTTGTAGAAAGTCAGTCCTCAGATTTTCAAGGTAATTACTAAGAGCTATTTTTTCATCCCCATCAGCTACAGTCAAAATTTTTGACATAACTCTATCCCCTGGATGGGAGGTCCCTTTTTTGTATTTATAGACGGATTTTGGATTTACATCAAGCTTCCTTGCTAAAGGTCTAATGCCATTTTCCTCAATCACTTCTTGTGCTATTTCTAACCTAACTTCCGGGGGGATATATTTTGTCAAACTTATAACCATAACAATCACATGGCGACCGTTGGACTACAGAAAATCGTTGTCCGGAAGACTACAAAAGCTTAACGGTAGTATGCCCGTTGCCCAACAGACAACAATACCGTAGCCCAGCAGACAACATATATTACAACAAGTAAAAACCATCATAGAAAATAATAATCAAAAAAGTTAAAACCATATAACTGTTTCTTAAAATAGGAAACATATAGAGATGAAACAAATGGACAATAAAGAAGATGACATAGAATCTTGGATAGAAGAAAATAAATTTGCAAACGCTTTATTAAAAAAATCAAGTCTAAAGAAAGGAGAATTAAAAGCTTTAATGATTTATTTCCGAGAAGAAGACATAAGCTTTTCAGATTTATCCTCCAAATTAGGAATAAACCGCTCTGGCGCCTGGAAACGTTGGAAGAAAGGTCAAGACAAGATTATAGAATCATTTTTCACCCTCGAATTAGCAGTCTATAGCGGAGTTTTAGAGCCAGAAGCCATAGAACATTTCGTTGAAGACTTACAAGACTATCTTAAACTTACACATGAAAAAGGCGACAAAGAAGCGATCAGGACTCGTTTAGAAAAAAGGATGGCAAAACTCGAAAAGAGAAGACAATAGCGTTTCCCGTTGACCAACAGACCACGTAATTTCGGTTGGGAAAAACGCGTCGTAGTCCGTTGGGAAACAGTACATGCTAACTTGTTAAAAGTCCTCTAAAATAATTCTGATTCCTCGTCTGAATCGGATTTAAGTGAACTTTGGATCCATTTTTGAAAGGTTTCCAATTCTGTTTCACTTTTATCGCGTAAGGCTTCTTCCAAAATCGAACTAGCTAACTCTTCAAATCTATTCTCCAAATCTTTTCCCTTCTTATGATATTTATCCGCTCCGATATTCAACGCTTCCATCGCCACTTCTTCCTCCCCCTGACCTGTGAGAAAAATGAAAGGTATATCCTTACCCTTAGATCTTACACTCTCAAGGAACTCCAGCCCATCCATTATCGGCATATCATAATCAGAAATAACAACATCGTAAGTTTTCTCTTCCAACATGTCCAAAGCCTCCTCCGCCGATGTAGTTATATCAATACCTATTTCCGACTTCTTCTTTTCGAAAAAGTTCTCGGCCAGTTCCAAAAAATCCTCTTCATCGTCCACTAAAAGAGCGGTTATCTTTTTTTCTTTTTCATCATTCATTAGAGTCCCTTCAACCAGATTTAGTAATTTCAGTAAAGTTTTTAGCTCTTTTCATCCAACAAATAAAACCAGCAAAACTCTCAAAAGGACAAAAGGGAATAAGATAATAATTATCCTGGTCTCCGCTTCAACGTGTTCTTAATCCACTTCTGAAAAGTCTTCAACTCCGTCTCACTCTTCTTCCTAATCACTTCCTCAACAATAGACTGAGTCAAATTCTGAAACTGTTTTCTAGGATTTCCAGTTTTAATATGATACCTATCTGCACCCTTATTCAAAGCCTCCATCGCCACCTCTTCCTTACCCTTACCCGTAAGAATAACAAAAGGAACATCATTTCCCCTTTCCCTCAATTCTTCAAGAAGTTCAAGACCATTCATCCCCGGCATCTTATAATCAGAAACAACAGCATCGAAATTCTCCTCCTCAATCAATTCCAAAGCACCAACTGCCGAATCTCTAACTGTCAGTTTTATCTTGCTATCTTCCTTACTGAAAAACAATTCAGCCAATTCCAAAAAATCCTCTTCATCGTCAATGAAAAGAACATCTATACTTTTCTCCTTTTCAGCCATACAAATCTACTCCATTTAACACTATTACTTCTGATAATAATGACTCTTTTTATTTTTCCCTAAAAAATTGGTTAAAAATTAAGAAGGGTTACCCAGAAATAAAACGGGGAGAAGATGTCAAAAGACACACTTGGAAATTGGAGAAAAACCCACACCTGCGGCGAAATAAAACCCGAACAGGAAGGGGAAAAAACCACACTAATGGGATGGGTAGAAGACATTAGAGACCTCGGCGGGATCAAATTCTTCATGCTCCAAGACTCAAAAGGAGAAATACAAATAACAGCGCCAGAATCCAAAGTAGATGAAAAAATCCTAGAAAAAATAGACTCCTTAAACAAAGAATCAGCAACCGCAATCAAAGGAGAAATAACCAAATCAGATCAGGCTCCAAGAGGGGTAGAAGTCATCCCCGACCAAATTAAAGAGCTAAACCCAGCCAAAACACCGCTACCGCTTGACCCAACCGGAAGAGTAAAAGCAGACATGGACACCAGATTAAACTCAAGACTGTTAGACTTAAGACGGCCGAAACCATCATCAATCTTCAAAATAAAAAATCAAACTCTCCAAACAATTCGAAAAGAACTAACCTCAAAAGGATTTATGGAGGTAAACACTCCGAAAATAGTAGGAACTGCTACAGAAACAGGTGCAATTCTATTTCCAATACAATACTTCGATAGAGAAGCATTCCTCAGCCAAAGTCCACAACTTTACAAAGAAGTACTAACAGGATCTTTCGAAAAAGTTTTCGAAATCGGACCTATTTTTAGAGCGGAGGAGCACAGCACTAGATATCACTTGAATGAGGTTTTATCAGCTGATATCGAAATGGCTTTCGCTACTAAAGAGGACGTAATGCAAGTTTTAGAAGAAACAGTCGCGGAAACTTACAAAGTTGTTAAAGAAAATAACTCGGAAGAACTAGAAAAATTAGAACACGAGATAAAGGTTCCAGAAACACCTTTTCCAAGACTCACATACAAAGAAGCAATAGAGAAACTCCGAAAACAAGGAGAAAGCATAGAATGGGGAGAAGATTTTTCGATTCCAGAACAAAGAAAACTCGGAAAAATAATAGGCAAACCCTACTTCATCATAGACTGGCCATCAGAAGAAAAACCGTTCTATATCAAGCCTAATGAAGATAATCCTGAAGTTTGTCATGCGTTTGATCTTTTGGCCAACGAAATAGAGTTGGCCTCGGGAGGTACAAGAGTTCACGACAAAGAGCTTTTGAAAAAACGTTTGAAAAAACAAAACTTAAGCCCTCAACAATTCGAATATCATTTAAAAAACTTTGATTGGGGGATTCCTCCTCACGCAGGTTTCGGATTAGGTGTTGAAAGATTATTAATGATTCTGACTGGTGCCGAAAACATACGAGAGTGTGTTCTTTTCCCGAGAGACAAAAAAAGATTAAAGCCCTAACAAATCCATATCGCTAGCTAGAAGAATTCTTCTAATTTTTCCTTTATATCCGGTTTAATCTCCATGATAGACAATAGTAACTTACTTAGACTAATTTCCTCAAAATCAACATCTTGCAAAGATTCGGCTATTTCATCAAGCTCGTCATCAGAAAGTTCCAACAAAATCTCTTTCCCCTTATAATAAGCCTCCAGTTCTGCACCCATCCTTTTTTCCCACCGATCTTGGTACTCCTTCAAATTATCCTCTGAAGTATCCCCCTCCTTAATTGATTTTGCAGCTACTTCACCAGCAATATTTCCGGCGCGCATCGACCAGTCTATACCGCCACCAGTTAAAGCATTGACCTGTCTAGCAGCATCACCAACAATCAAAATATTGTCACCGTATGTTTTCTCTAGAGGTCCCGAAACTGGTATCCCACCAGTGTTTATTTCTATTATGTGCCCATTTTCAAGCTCTGGTTTGTTCGAAACAAAATTTTCTAAATACTTTATAGCATCTTTTGCTGCTTTTGACGGCAATACACCCAAACCAACGTTTGCTTCGTCCTCGCTTCTGGGAAATATCCAAGCATAACCGCCAGGTGCTATCTCATTGCCGAAATAAAATTCCATCATATCTTTTTCCTCAATATCTACATTTACCATTTTGAACTGAACGCCTGACTCGATACTATCCAAACTCAAAACTGTATCAAACCCTGCCCATCGGGCAACCTTGGACATTACCCCGTCAGCTGATACAAGTATATCGGAAAAAATATCCACCTATCCCTCCTTCCCTCTCTAAGAAATCCCTTCAGGTTTTTAATCCATTTTAAGAACCCCATCAACATACGCTCCTGTCTGAATCTCAGCCCCTTCTCGACCTGCTAAAGTAGCTAAGTGCTTGTCAAAAACTTTCCTATCCAAAATATACCCTACTTTAGGAGAATTCTTTTGCTCAAGAACAACGGATCCACCAGAAGGAGCAATAAGTTTAGACTTATCTATCTTGTTCACAGCCCATCGAGAATCTGGCTCTATACCCAACTCGTTCAAAACATCTCCCGCTAAAGCTTCGCCACACTGAACTGGAACCCCCAATTCACGTCTTTTATCCAAAAGTAACACATCTACACCATTCTCCGCCGCAGCTTTTGCAGCCATTGTGCCAGCGGGCCCTCCGCCAACGATTACTATATCGTAGTTATTTTTCTTCAATATCTATCGCTCCTACTGGACATGCTTCCGCACAAAAATTGCACTTTGTACATCCCTCTCTTATTTTTATTATTCTATCAGTTACATCTATTAGGTTACTGGGACACACGCTTGAACACGCTCCACAATTATAACATTTGTCGATGTTTATCTTCATTTAATCAGCCGAAATCCGATAATGTTTTTTGTCCTTCCTTTTTTTGACCGTTGGTAATCTTTTTAGGAACCGTCAAATCACCATACTTTCCTCCGCCTCCCGGTTCAATTTCCAATTGCCCTTTTCTAAAAGCTCTCACTATAAAACTTATTTTTGAATCCGAAACCTTTCGAATCTTAGAAATCGGAACATCAATTAAAACAGTTATTTCATCTCCGAACCTCTCAACTAGAGAATTCCACATCTTTTGAATATTTTTAGATCTCGGATTTGATTGTCCCCAAGCAAGAGCGATAATCTCTGACAAAGGAGCAGTATGTAAATAATCGGGGCGAGAATCAGGAGGATGAGGATCCTCAAAATCAGCAAGTTCAGAAATCCGGTCGAAAACCCCTTTCTTTATCGACCCTCCACACTTTTCACATTGCCATTGCAATGATTCTGCCATCTCAAACGGATAGCTCTCATAACACCGGGAACAAGCCGTCAAATGATACTTCCCAAGCTTCGGATCCAACCCCACATTCAAAACCAGATTCTTCCCCTCTTTAATAGAATCAAACAACTCCTCAGCCGAAGGCTTTGAAAGTTCGAACCTATTAAACTCTCTACCCAACTTATTCGGCCAAGGGCTGTGAGCATCTGAATTTGAGAGGAAAGTAAGGTTTTCAAGCTCAGCTAGTCTATCCGCTAAAAAAGTATCCGCGCTGAGACCCAATTCTAGGAATGTTATGTTTTTTGTTTGTTTTTGATAACATTCTTTGAGAGTGTCATATTCTTTGTAGAGGCTTGTCCACGGTGTGAATGCGTGACTAGGACCGATTAGGCAGTTTGTTTCTATTGTTTTTTCAGTTATTTCGGGTGCTTTTAGGTTTATTTTCGGTCTTCCGTCGATGTAAAGGTCGTTTGAGTGGGGTTTTAGTTTTTTTCTAAGTTCTTTTGCTTTG
>CAYSUV010000037.1:0-8837 GCA_964434275.1 Hadarchaeota archaeon (SeqCode)
TTGTAAGGTAGAGTTTCTAGTTCACCGACCGCTTCTTCAATCGTAACTTTTCCTTTTTTCAATTTTTTGAGTAGTTCTATTAATTTTTCTTTTTTCATTTCATCTGCCTTCTATTTCTTTGTTCAAAGATCCTTCATCATATCCAGCTAAGTCTAAGGTTATGTAATCATAGTTTTCTTTTCTAAATTTTTCTAAAATTTTTTCTCTTTTATCGACTGCTTTTTTCAGGTTTTTTCGATTTATTTCTATTCTGGCAATATTTTTATGGTCCCGTACTCTGACTGTTTCGAATCCAGTATTTTTTAAGAAAGCTTCAAGCTTTTCTATTTTGGAAAGGATTTTTCTATTTATTTTTGTACCATAAGAAATTCGAGTAGCTAAACAAGTGGTTGGAGGCTTGTCCCAGATAGGAATTCCCAACTTTTTAGAGAATCTTCTGATATCTCCCTTACCCAGATTGGCTTCAGCTAAAGGACTTCTAATGTTAAGTTCCCTTGCTGCGCTTAGTCCAGGTCTATAATCCTTTAGATCATCGCTAGTAGTACCATCTGCAACAAAGTTCAAATTTTCATCCGAAGCGATTTTTAAAAGCTCTTCAAACAGGTTCTTTTTACAATAGTAACAGCGATTCTCGGGGTTTTTTCGAAAATTATCTAATTCTAAAATTTCAAAATCTATTACCCTATGTTCTACTCCTATTTCGTCGGTTATTTTTTCAGTGACTCTAATTTCTGAACTTGGAAATATTGCAGAATTTGCAGTTACAACCAAAATATTATCGAGAGCCTCTCGAGCTATCATAAGTAGAAAAGTACTATCAACCCCGCCCGAAAATGAAATCAGCGCACTTTCCATATCTTCCAAAATTTTGTAGAGGTTACGCACTTTTTCGTTATTCAACTCTTTTTTTATTTCCAAGCGTTTACTCTTTTTCCAGTCTCCCATTCTAAACCTCGGAAAAGTTCATTTTTCAGGTAATATAATGTCCAAAGCGTAGAATATCCGAGAGAGAATAGCTTTAGTTTTTCCCTGCAATAATTTTTGTTCAATTGGTTCCTTGTTTTCCGATTTTTCAAAAGCTTTCTTAAAGTTTAAGGGAACGTATGAAGATTTGCACGGTTTTCCTTGACAAAAATGGATAGTTTTCTCTTTGGGTTCAATAATGAACGAAAACAGAGTCTCTCCTTCCACGACGGCTTCGGCTGCTTTAACCAAGTTGAGATTATTAATATAGTTAGGAACGTTCCATAGGTGGCAACAAACAGTAGAGTCATCGACAACACCACTTTTTGGAGTATTAAATTCGTGCTTGGAGAGCATGTCATAATTGAGACCGTGATCGGCAGTAAATTCTTTAACCTTATCCAAATCAAACTCGCCAGCGTAATCTTTAGCTTTCTCCCAAGCCCGACCCAATCTACAATAACTACCGGCTATTTGCTCTTGTTTTTCGGGATTAGTACTCCCCGAGAGTCTACGATCTAGGTATTGGTGATGATTAGTCTCTACCATCACACCTTCTTCTCCAATTTCTTGGACAGCCATATGATTTTTGCTATATTCGATTGTTAGCGCATCACCATTTTTGTCAGCCCACATAGAGTTAAAATTGGAAAAAATAGCTGCGGTATGACCGGGTATTACTAATCTTTCAGTGTTTTTGTAAACTTGAGCTACTTCCTCAACAGTGCTACAGGTAGATAGGCATTTTTCAATTATTTCCAGGATGTTTCTACCCCCGAAACCTCCATCGCTGACTCCTACAGCATTTCCAACGAAGCTAAGACCTTCTTCATTCATCATACCGATATGAACTATTCCGGGGATACCCCAAACTGCGTAAGAGTATTCTTTTCCGCCTGAAACATAAAATCGAAATTTATCAAATAAGCCCCTTGCTATTCTAGTGATATCAAAATTCCAAACCAGAAAAATTTCACCATTTTTTGTCGCTGGGGGAACAGCAACCAGATCTGTACAAGCCATAAATTTTGAACCCTTTTCCTGTTTGTTTTTTCTAATAATATATTTTGACTAATTAAAGAAAATGTTAGATTGATAGCTAGTGCTATTCTTTATGCCATTTGAGTTCTAAGGGCCAGTGGAAATTTTTACTTTTGTGGATTTTTTCTCTCTTCAAGAATTTTGTCTTTTCTGTATTTCAAAGTATCTTTAATCTCGTCCCTGTCCTCCGGATACCTGAATCTTATCCAAAGCCAGATCAGAGCGCTGGGAACCCAAAAGAGAGCCCCGATAATCAAAGTATACTTGTAAGCAACGGGCTCGACATAACCAAAATTCTTGAATAACCAAATTAGAGTCCCGCCAAGAAGGGGACCTATAGCTTTTCCAGAATTGTCTATTACATTGAATATACCGAAGATTGTCCCTCGATCCTCCGGAAGGTTTACTTGTGAGATTATAGCTCTAACGTTTGGATCTGCAAAACTTATGAATTGTAAGGCTGTTAGAGTGAAGAGAATCAGACCTATCCACGTCAGTATTCCCGGTTCGCTGGGTAATGGGTAAAGTATGAGGGAAATCGATGCTATCATTCCTATAGTTATTCCTATCCCTGATAGTAGTGCTCTTCCACCTCGAATTTTCTCCTCGAAATAATCGCCAGCAAACCCTCCGATTAAAGTACCTATTGCAGTTCCTATTCCGAGGATTAATAGTACGAATGTGGCTGTAGTTTTCTCCATACCTCTAACTATTCTGAGAAAATGGATTAACCAAGCCATAAGAATCCCCCAAGGGATTGTCCCTACTACACCTTGGCAGAAAATAAGTATGTTTGTCTTCGTTTTGAATGATTTCTTTATTGTTTCCAAATCTATTGAATAGGAATAACGTACGCCTTTTCTACTAAATCTTTGATTTCTCTTTCACCTTCGCCGCGATGAGGTTCTTCGTAGATGAAGTAAAATAAGGGAGCTATTATGAAGTTCGGAACGGAGACTATGATGAAGGGAGGTCTCCAACTAGCTATTAATCCTGCTATGATCATTCCGAAAAGCGTTCCAAATCCCAAAGCAGTTTGAATATAAGAATAACCTCTGCCCCTTTGTTCCTCTCTAAACATATCTGAGATGAGAGAATACCCAATTGGGAATATGGAACCTATTCCAAAACCAGTGAAAATCCGGACAGCTAAAAGTTGCCAATATGAATTGACAAAAGCCGTCAAGAAGCAAGGGATCTCCCCAATCAAAACACCAAAAACAAGCAACTTTTTTCTGTCATGTATATCCGATAGATATCCCCAAGCGATAGCAATCAAAGCACCCACGGCAATATAAATGGATGAAACGAGGCCTATTTGAGGTTCTGAAATACCAAACTCAATACTTATCTCGTAATAATTGGGGGGTAATAATTGCTGATCGGCCATTAAAAAAATAGCCATGGAAACGAGTAAGATTATGGAAATTTTTCTTCGAGTGATTTTCATCTTACTTACAGTATATGATCTTGTAGAATAAGTTTATTTGAAACTTAGATTTAGTCGTTCTTTTTTTCGGGCATTTTTTTACTGATATAGATTAGGCTAACTCCGGAGCTTGTTACGGCTATCGGCAAAAGGATTAAGAGATAGGCGATGATGTATTCCAATCCTCCGAGTAATCCTATTTCTATTTCTTGGGTTATCTTGTAGATTGCGACTCCGCCCATACCTATTCCTAGGAGACCGATTATTATCATAACTGTTCCTATTCCGGCGATGATTTTTTCCATTTGTTACCCCACTCCGATAAACGAAACAGAGTTTAAAAAATATTTCATATTTTCACTAACCATTATTATCTGAGGAGACTGGTCCGATTCTAGTGTATATATTTCCAAAGTTCATTTTTCCGGGTATAGGTGCTGAACTTTTTTCAATCCAGTTTTCACCGTTCCGATAAAAGATTTTGTTGACATGGAGTAGGCCAATTCTTCCTAAGTAATTCCATAAGTAATTCTCGCTGCCTCTTACACCTTGATGATGCCACTCGTCGGGCAAATCGGGTCCGTATCTCCAAGAATCTTTATCATAATCATAAATCCAATGCTTGTCGTAATTTCCATCAAAAACCCAATCAAAACCTGGGTTAGTATCCCAACCACCGATAATGTGTAATTCACCATCCCACCTGTCACCTGAACCATCGGTAACCGGATCAGGAACCGGAGACATAACCTCCCACTCATCAGAACTAGGATTATAACGCTGATTAAGAGCACCTGGATAATCATTAATCGGCCCCTTACTCCCCGTGTTTCCTGAAGTGAAATACAGCCAACCATCATGTCTAGTAACTACCGGGAAGGATTGAGAATAAGGAGCGTTACTAACATCAGTATTCCACGCACCGGTTTCTAGATCGTACTCCCAATTCCAATTTACCCTGTTGTAACGGCCTGATTCGTTATCTCCTCCGAAAAGGTATATTTTATCATTGATAGGAGGATAGAATTTTCCTAATTTACTCCTGGAATAAGGCATATTTTCCAAAATATTCCAATCATCATTTTCAATATTGTAGACTTGCACAAGTTTAGAAGCTCCTCTATGAGGAAGTGTTTTCCCACCAAATGAGTAAATCTTATTTTCATAAAGCGACCATCCAGCCCCCTGAACTGCAATAGGCATATCTTCCATTCGATACCAATTATCCTCCCCAATATTGTAAACAAGAGTATCATCCAAACAACCCTGATGTTCCAACTTCCCGCCAATAGCCCAGAGAAAATGTCCGGATCCTAGCTTTATGTTTTCATCATAGATTGAAATTTCTTTCTCTGTAATCTGAAAATTGTGAGTTTTTTCGCAAATTCTTTTGTTCCCTGCTTTATCTACCGCCACTACTTTCCAACTGTGTATTCCAGAGTCGAGGGTTGAAACGGTATGTACAATAGTTTGCCAATGGTCCGGGGTCTTTTCAATCTTATTTTTGCTTGCGGAAATAAAATTAAGGAGTTTTTCACCTCCGATTTTGGGAGGAGAAATATTTTCTATATTTTTCTGGTCTACCCATATTTCGTAGTGGTCTAGTCCGGATTCTTTGTCTTTACTGGCTTTCCAAATTAGCTCGGGTGTTTCATCTTGAATCATTGCACCATTTTTAGGTGTAGCTAATGTGAACTTAGAAGGAGGATTTTCATCTATAGGGTTTTTATCTTGATATAGGTAAACTGAGATTCCTGTTAATAGAATTATGGCGAGTATTAATATTATTATCTTCTTTTTCATTTTCAACAACCTTAACTGTTTCTAGAGTTCATAAAAACACTCGCATCTCCTTTGAAAGGGAGTATAGAGCCTTTTGTTTAGTATTTTATTATTCTCCTTTTTCGAAAAGTTCCTTTTGATCAGAGACATCGTAAACTTTTTCAGCGGCTTTCTCTACTTCAATTGCATCTTCCTCTAAATTTCTGTCTTCTCCTTTACCAAGTTCTTCCTCAAATTTTTTGTATGCTTCATGCTGTACCAATAATTTCATTATTTCGTTGGAACCAGTCCAAATTTTTCCAAGTCTTATATCTCTCATCAATCTTTCTACTGGGAACACTTGAGTATAACCTATGCCGCCGAGTATCTGCATAGATTTGTTCACCACTTCCCAAGCTGCTTGTGTGCAAAAATCTTTAGCTTCTGAAACCATTTGTCTGGGATCAGCTTCTCCGTCTGCTGCTTTTGCAGCTGTTTGAGCTAGCGCTCTTGCAGCATCAAGTTGTGCTATACTATCTGCTACTTTGAAGTTCACTCCCTCGAAATCTTTTATTTTCTTTCCGAAAGCTTCTCTTTTCCTACTATATTTCATAGCAACTTCTAAAGCTGCCCTACCAGCTCCGATGGCTCCGGCTGCAGATGTGAGTCTCTCTGGAACCATCATGTAATTGAAAATAGTTCTTCCAGCATTCTCCTCGCCTACTAGGTTTTCTTCAGGAACTTCAACATCTCTTAGAACTATTCTTGATGTTCCCATCCCTCGGAATCCCATGAGACCATATCTTTCCTCTATCTCTACACCCATATCGCTCTCTACTAAGAATGCGGATAGGGCTTTATGGCCGGGGGCCTCAGGATTTGTTTTTGCGTAGAGTAGGAAAAAGTCAGCTTCTGATCCTCCTGCTATGAATCTTTTCTGTCCATTGAAAATATAGTGGTCTCCTTCTTTTTCTGCGGTGGAAGCGGTTCCGAAAAAGTCTGATCCTCCTCTAGGTTCTGTCAATCCTTCCGCGGATAGTTTTTCTCCGTTTAGCATAGGTTTTAGGTATTTTTCTTTTTGATATTCAGTTCCGAATTTGTTGATGGCTTCTCCGACAATGCTGGGCATTGCGTATGAGCACCCTATGCTGTTTCCTAAAACTCCAATCTCTTCTAATGCTGCTGTTTCTGTTAACCAACTACAATCTCTACCGCCGTATTCCTCGGGAAATCTTAAACCCAATAAGTTCTTTTCTGCAGCTTTTTTATAGAAATCCCATGGATAATCTACTTCGTCTTTGTCCATTTTGCGGAGTAGTTCAGGGTCTATTTCTTTCGCTAGTTCTTTTGCTTCTTTTCTGATTTGTTTGCCCTTTTCAGACAACATGTAATTGTTTTCTAACATATCTTAATGATTGAAGGAAAAGGACTTATGTGTTTTGGTAAATGACAAGTTTTGCCTTAAGAAAAGATAAAAAAGAAAAAATGAAAGAAGGGTGGAACTCTACGGAAAATTTTTCTAAACAGGTTTAAAACATTCGATGTCGTCTATTGTTCCTGTTCGCTCGTCTTCTGGTTTCAAAACCATCTCTACTTCCAGACCCGGTTCAACCTCATCTGCTTCCGCATCGACTTTGTGTGTGATTCCAGAATCAGCACCATCCATCTCTATGATTGCCCAAACTTCTGGTTCTTCTAACTCTTCATCGTCGGTGTTTATCTTTGCTTCCGTGTAGCATTTCACGGTTCCTGTTCCTTCTAATTCTTTGTACTCTTCTTTTGTTCGAACGAAACAATCTTCACAGTAAAGCCGTGGTGGTACAAAAACTTTACCACATTCTGGGCATTCATTTGCGAGGACTTCTCCATCCATAAGACCTTCGAAAAATTTTTCTCCAGCTTTACCACTTGTGTAGAGATATTTGGCTTCCATGTGTCCTTTCCATTGTATTAGCTCTCTTGGATCGGTTATTTGTTCGAAGAATGTCATGTTCTATCCTCCTCGTTTTTAGGCCGGAAGTATTTGATGTCTCTTACTGATCCGATTCTCTCTTCTTCTGGTTTCCATACTGCTTCTACTTCCATTCCTATCTCAATATTGTCGGGGTCAACTTCCTCGAAGTAGTGCATTAATCCATGGTTCTCTGAGGCGCCGTCGATATCTATAACGCCGATGAGTATCGGTTCTTCAATTGGGTTCGCATTTGGGTCGAGATAACTGACTGAGTAAGTGTTGATAATTCCTGTGTCTTCTACGTATATCCAGTCGTCTACAGGTTCGTAACAGTACTCGCAAAACATTCGAGGTGGGAAAATTACTCTGTCGCACTCCTCACATTTTGTTGCTATGAGATTTCCTTTCTTCATCTCTTTTAAGAACCGGCTCATTGCTGGTCCGGCGCTCCATGCGTACTGAGCTTCAGGTTCCCACTCTGTGTAAAGAACATCTCTGTTTTTTATCTGATCTTCTGTGACGTGTTCTCCTTCCGGTTTGAAGGGTGGAGTTTTATTTTCTTCTTCAGACATTTCATATCACCTCTTTAACTCCTCATCACGATGACTGTCGCCATCTGCATGATGTCTCCCCAAGCTTGTCCAACTCCTAGTCTCGGGTCGCCTGGGATTTGCCTATCGCCTGCCTTACCAGAAAGTTGCCAGTAAAGCTCACAAGCTTTTTGCCCCATAGTGGCAGCTATCGGGTTTCCAACCCCCAATAATCCACCTGAAGGACATACTGGCAAATCACCATCTCTTTGTGTTACACCCTCTCTAGTCAACGTCGGAGCTTCTCCCTTGTCACAAAGAAGAAGTCCTTCCATATGGTGCAGTTCTTTATAGTCAAACGGGTCATAAGGCTCTGCCAAATCTAATTCATCGTATGGATCCTTAACCCCAGCCATATCATAGGCTTGCTTTGCCGCTCTCGCAGCATACCTAGGGAAGTAAAGATCCCTGTTGGCCCACATTTGACTATCGATATTCCAACCGACGCCGTCAATCCATACAGGATTATCTGTGTAATCATTTACAACATCCTCACTCGCATAGACAAGTGCGGCCGCTCCATCACTTGGAGGGCTAATATCTAGTCTTTGGACAGGCCATGCGAGAACGGGGGATTCGAGAACGTCGTCTACAGTTATGTCGGCTGCGAGTTGTGCTGCTGGATGGTCTAGGGCGTTTCCTTTGTTTTTGACTGAGACTCGTGCTATGTCTTCTTTGTCTATGTCGTGGACTGTCATGTATCTGTTCATTTCCATGGCGAATAGCCATACTAGGTTGGGTTGTAGAGGTCTGTCTAGAATTGGGTCCCAAATGTGTTGGAAAGCTGTTTGTGGATGTGGGTAACAACTTCCCATTTTTTCTTCACAAACAACTAGGACCTTGTCCGCGACTCCTGAGGCGACATGCCACCATCCAGCTATTGGGGCGAATACTCCTGTACCGCCTCCGTTAAACACTCGAACGTATGGTTTGTCTTTTCCTGCAGCTCCGTCGAGAAGGTTTTCACCTTTTTTATGTATTCCGTCGAAAGCATCAGGAGCGCTTCCCATAACTATCATGTCTAATTCGTCTTTGGTCATGTTCGCTTCTTCAAGCGCCATTTCAGCGGCTTCGAAGGAGAGTTCCTTACCTGTTTCTT
>CAYSUV010000038.1:0-8801 GCA_964434275.1 Hadarchaeota archaeon (SeqCode)
CCCTCGTCACTTCCTCGTGCCTCTTCGAAACCCCGTTCACGTACTGGCTGAGGTTCATTGCGAGAAGAGTCATGTGAAGGTTTTCTTCGGGACTAAATTTCTTTAAATCCGAAACCGAAATATACTCTCCAAGAACATTCTCGACCAAATTATACGAAAACTTGTCATGGCCGCTACCTTCAGGTGTATGAGTGGTGAAAATACAACAATCCTTGACCGCATCCGGATTCATATTGTTTCTCTTGAGCAGTTCAAGCGAGAGAAGAGCAGAATGACTTTCATTCATATGGTAAACGCCTATGTCGTGTCCTATTTCCTCAAGAATACAACAACCTCCAATCCCTAATACAGCCTCTTGAAATAACCGAAACTTTTGATCCCCTCGGTACAACCAACTCGTGATTTCCCGGTACTTCTCCGGGTTTTCTTCCAGATTCGTGTCGAGAAACAGCACCGGAACCGGAGTTCCTTCCTCCGACTCTACTTTTCTACGCCAAGCCCCTATCTTAACCTCATTACCTTCTAGATTAACCGACGTTTTCGCCGACAGTTTCTCAAGATAGTTCTCAGGATTCCACTGGTCCGGAGAACTTCTTTGATTCCCATTATCGTCCAACTCCTGATGACAGTACCCCATATCATTCAGTTGCGTAACGGCAACAGCAGGTATATCCAAATCTGCAAATGATCTAACTGTATCTCCGGCAAGAATTCCAAGGCCGCCGCTATAACTGTGCATACCCGGTTCAAGACCTATCTCCATAGTAAAATAACCTATTTTAGGCAGCGGTGAATTAAACAACCTATCATCACCTCCAGCAGATTTAGTCACCTTCCTAGTTAAAGGCTTATGAGTTTAAACAAATAACTTTTAAAATACCACAATTCGCCTATAAGCAAAAAATCCCCACAGATAAAAATCGGGGGAATAGGCCAAGATTTTGATAAAAAATTGTCATCACACACCTCTCTGTCCGCTCGACAGACCCCCAATTCGTGCATATCTCTCCTTAATACCTTCCTTAGGTTCTCCTCCTTCGCCTAATTTAATAAACCAAATATCTTCTACTGATCCACCTTCCATCTCAACCCCGCTCATTTTTTCACATTAGGAAAATCGTCCGATATCTTCAATTACAAAATTTACTTTTATTATTTTACTTCAACTATTACGAAATTTTCTTTTTGGGGGACACCGCATATAATTGACATTGAGTAGATTTCGCTATACCGTCTCACATCTTGCGAAAGCTAATACCCCATTAATCTGACAAAAATTTAAAATCAGAAAAAAAATAGTGTGGAGACAAAGAGATTTGGATTAAATAATCAACATCCAATCATTTTTCAGAAAAATAGAGTAAATTTTAAAGAATATCCAATCCTTTCTTTAGAAGAAGGATTTGTAATGAAGAAAAGCTTAAGACATTTGGTAAAAAATAATCTTGAGAAAACAACAGGAAAAGAAACAATATAAAAAATATTGAGATGATGAAAGTGGAGATTAATTTTACCCTTAACTAAGGAAAGATAATACTAACTAAAGTATAATCTTGGATAGTATCCACAAAAGGAAGGTGATAAAAATGAAAGTACTAGTAACAGACCCAATTCATAAAGACGGAATTGAAATTCTAAAAGAAATATCCACAGTAGATATATCGACCGATATGGACCATGAAGAACTGATAGAAAAAGTACCGGACTACAACGCTATGGTAGTTAGAAGCGCCACAAAAGTAAGAAAAGACGTCCTAGACGCTGCGAAAAAATTAAAGTTAATAGTCAGAGCCGGAGTAGGGCTCGACAACATAGACCTTAAATATGCAGCAAAAAAAGGAATAAAAGTCGAAAACACACCAGAAGCCCCCTCAAACGCAGCAGCGGAACTAACACTCGGATTAATAATCTCTTGGGCTAGAAAACTCCCCCAGGCCGATAAAAGCCTGAAAAATGGGGAATGGGCAAAATCAGAACTGCTAGGAAAGGAGCTTCAAGGAAAAACTCTTGGCATAATCGGAACTGGTAGGATCGGTACTAGGGCTGCTAAGAAGGCGTCTGCTTTTGGTATGAATCTCTTGGGTTATGATCCTGAGAAGAATGAAAATTTTAAGGAAATCGGTGGTAAGTACGTAGATTTCGATGAGGTGTTGGAAGAGTCGGATTATGTTTCACTTCATGTTCCTTTAAATGAGTCTACTAGGCATTTAATCGGTGAAGAGGAACTCGAAATTATGAACGAAAATTCTGTCCTTATCAATACAGCAAGAGGAGCTGTGGTAGATGAAGAGGCGCTTATAGAAGCGTTGGAGAAAGATAAAATCAGCGGAGCTTGTTTAGACGTTTACGAAAATGATCCTATCGAAGACGGTCGATTACTAAAAATGTCAAACGTTCTACTAGCCCCGCACATAGGAGCTAACACAGAAGAAGCGCAAAGAGCAGCAGGAGTCATGTCAGCAAAAAAAATAAAGGAAATCCTAGCATGAAAACCCCTCACTGGTAATATTTTAAACAAACAAGCCAAGAACTTTATAAAAGGCCAGAGAGTATTGATAAAGAATTGGTGTCCATATGCAGAGAGAAACCAAAAAACTGAGAGAAAAAGAAAGAAAAAAAGCTCTGAAAAAGCAGAGAAGCGAATGGAAGAAAAACCCCGCTATCGATAGAATAGAAGAACCGAGCAAACCAGAAGTAGCTCGCCGAAAAGGGTACAAAGACAAGCAAGGAGTAGTGATGGCCAGAACACGCATCCCAAGAGGAGGAAGAAAAAAGAAAAGGCCGAATAAAGGACGAAGACCCAAACGGATGGGAGTTAGCAAAATTACGCCGGAAAAGAGTAAGCAAGTAATTGCAGAAGAACGTACCGGAAGAAAATTTCCAAATTTAGAGGTTCTAAATTCTTATAAAGTTGGAGAAGATGGAGAGTATCATTATTTTGAAATCATTCTACTTGACCCTAATCATCCAGTTACAAAAAAAGATCCAGAGTTTAGTTGGATTACCAAATCATCCAACAGAGGAAGAGTTTACCGAGGACTCACCGGAGCTGCCAGAAGTTCACGTGGCTTAGACAAAAAAGGAAAAGGCAGCGAAAAAAGCAGGCCGAGTAAGAGAAGTAACCGCCGATGAGGCGGAGGCTATGAAACTACCTTTTAAATCTATTAGCCTTAGCACTATTATTCATGCCACCGAGAGCGAAAAAAAGGTCAGAGAAGCATTACGCTCCCTCGTTCCGGAGGAAGTCGAAATAGATAGCGAAGAAGCTGAAGGACATTACGGAGACACTATAAAAATCCTATCTGCCGATATAGAAAACCGTCCGCATATGAGGGAATTTTGGGACAATATCCTTGAAGGAATTGTCGAAGAAGAAAAAGAATGGTTGGCTAGAAATTGTATTGATAGAATAGCAGATGACTGCAGATTATACCTACGGTTAGACAAGCAATCAATCGTTTCGGGCGAAGAACTAAAATTTACAGACAGTGGAGATGTCATTCATATACGAATGAACGTTTCAGCTTATCCCGCAAAGAAAAAAATAGCTGTGGAAAAAATGAGAGAATTCATCGAAACAGGTCTGGATTATGAATAAGGTGTGTCTATGGGAGCTCCTCAAAAATACCGACAAAGATATATAGCATTCAAAATCGGTGAGAAACTATCAAGAGGAAAATTAATAAAAATAATTTCAAACCTCGGCCAAGAACTTGAACTCTCACCACCACCATGGCTAGTGTTATACAATCCTGAGAAAAAAGAAGGATTAATCAGATGTGGTCACTTACAAATCCACGAATTTGTAGAGAAAATGAAAGAACTAGAAAAACCAGACTTTGAAATCGAAGGAGTTTCCGGGACGATAAAAAAGACTAGGCAAAAGTTTCTTTCAAAGGAATAATCTATATTTTTATACCCTGTTGAGGGATTACACTTGAGCGAATGGATTGAAGGAAGAGGTTATCGGAAAAAAGTATTGTTTGATGAAAACGACCTAGACTCCGAAGGCATCAGAATTCAAATAGTAGAAATCAGGGGAAACACAAACGTAGATCCTCACCATCATGAATCCCAAACTGAAGTTTACAACATTCAAAGCGGGGAAGCCATAATGGGGATCGGGGGAACAGAACATCGAGCAAAAAAAGGTGACACTTTACTTTGCAAGCCCAAGCAAACCCATTACGTGAAAAACGATAATCCTGAAACTTTTCGAATTTTAGTAATAAAAACAAATTACGAAGAAAACGACAATTATTGGGAATAAGATAGCCAAAGACGAAATCAAAGTAGAGTTAAACCTTAAGGAACTACAAAAAGAAGAAATAAACAATCCGATTAAAACAGAATAATCGAGGCTTTAACTTGTTTGATATGGACGATAAGATAAAAGAAGAGATTGAAGAACAAAACCCCGAAGCGGAAATTGCTGTTGTCGTTAAGGATAACGTAGCCTATCTCGACGGACGGGTGAAGACCTGGAAAGAATATATTGAGGCCGGCCACATAGCTGGAGAAAAGAACGATATCAAAGGTGTTGTAACCGACATTGATATAGAAGAAATCGAAAGAAAAGAAGTAAAAGAAAAGAAAGAGACTCCTGACGAGATTATTAAGAAGAACCAAGATGTAGTAATCGTTGGAGGAGGAGTAAGCGGTTGTTTTATAGCACGTGAATTATCCCGTTACAATCTAGACATCACTATCATCGAAAAAGAACTGGACGTAGCAATGGGAGCGAGCAAAGCCAACAATGGATGTGTTCATGTAGGAATCGATCAAAGCAGGGGGACCTTGAAACACGAATTGTGCTTGAAAGGCAATTCTATGTTCGATGAAGTAGCTGAAGATTTGGATATTTCTTTCGAAAGGATAGGAACTCTTCTTACTATAACTAATCGAACTCTCCCCGAAATAATCGGCTCCAATATGCCGAGTCTATTAAGAAGTTTCTTGTTGAAACACGTAATTCCTCGATTAGTGACTCTTTACGGAAAAATCAAAAACGTGCCGGGATTAGAAAAAATATCCGGAGAAGAAGCGAAAAAATTAGAACCTAACCTAAGAGATGATATTTACTCAGCTGTTTTAATGCCTACAATGGGCATCATATCACCTTATGAACTAGTCATAGCCCTAGCAGAAAACGCAGTAGAGAACGGGACAGATCTAATGTTAGATACGGAAGTAACGGAAATTTTGACAGGAAAAGAAAATCAAGTCGTGGGAGTACAAACAAACAAAGGAATAGTAGAAGCGGATTATGTAATCAACGCAGCTGGAGTATATGCGGACGAATTAGCCGAAACAGCAGATGCAAGAGAGTTCACTATTCACCCTAGAAAAGGGTCACTAATTATTTTCGATAAAAAAGAATCCGACTATAACAATCATGTCGTATCCGAACTACGATTTGGGGGAGACGAATACACAAAAGGAGGAACAGCAATGATAACCCCTGATGGGAACCCAGAATGGGGACCAACTGCTGTGGAGCTTCCGGACAAGGAAAACACTTCTGTTTCGGAAGAAGAAATTAACCAGATTATCGAAAAGTTTGGTTATTTGTTTCCTGATTTTGAGACTGGAAACATGATCAGGTACTTTGCCGGTGTGAGAGCTTCTACCTTTACGGAGGATTTTTTCATAGAAGCATCGGACAAAGCGCCGGGTTTGATTAATGTGGCTGGAATTCAATCTCCAGGTCTCGCTTCCTCTCCAGCTATAGCTGAGTACGTTGTTGACTTGTTGGATTCTGAAGGACTGAAGCTGGAAGAAGATCCTGACTTTGACCCGGAAAGAAAAGAAATGCCAAAGTTCAGCGAATTATCCGAAAAAGAAAGAGAGAAACTAATTGATGAAGATTCAAGGTATGGAAAAATCGCTTGTCGTTGCGAAAAAGTCACTGAAAAAGAAATAGTGAACGCTATTAACACGCCCGTTCCCGCTCTAACCCTTGACGCCGTTAAAAGAAGAACACGAGCCGGTATGGGTAGATGTCAAGGAGGATTTTGCCGGCCTAGAACGATCAAAATACTTTCTCAAGAGCTGGATATTCCAGTAGAAGAAGTTCCGAAAAAGAAGGGAGCTAAAGCAGTAACGGGAAAGACAAAGGAGAGAAAAAAATGAATATAAAACTAGCGATAATAGGTGCTGGACCAGCTGGACTTGGAGCAGGTTTGGCTGCGCACGAGGCGGGTGTTAATGCAGAGGATATTCACCTTATTGAAAGAGATATTGAGCTAGGAGGGATTCTGCCCCAGTGCATCCATAATGGTTTCGGTAAGTTTATCTTTGGCGAGAGAATGACCGGCCCCGAATACGCTAGCCACTATATTGAAAAAGTGAAAGATGCAGGGATAAAAGCCCATTTAAACACGATGGCTCTCGATATTAGTCCAAACAAAGTGATAACAGCTGTAAATCCTGAAGAGGGACTTATGAGTATAAACGCTGAAGCTGTTATCCTCGCAATGGGTTGCAGAGAAAGAACCAGATACCAAATTCGTTTACCCGGAGAACGCCCATCCGGGATTTATCCGGCCGGTACCGTACAACGTTTGATTAATATGGAAGGGATTATGCCTGGAAAAAAAGCTGTTGTTTTAGGTTCTGGAGATATTGGAATGATAATGGCTAGGCGGTTGAAATTAGAAGGTGCGGAGGTAGAAGGTGTTTACGAAATAATGAGCTCGCCAAGTGGTTTGCCCAGAAATGTGCAACAATGTTTGAGGGACTATGACATACCATTCTATCTAAATCATACCGTAACCAACATCCACGGAAAAAATAGATTGAAAGGAGTTACAGTTTCTGAAATAAACCCCGAGACTTTCGAACCTATTCCTGAAACTGAGAGATACATCAAGTGCGACACCCTGATACTCTCAGTGGGTCTAATTCCAGAAAACGAACTTAGCGAAAACGCTGAAATAGAATTGGATGAACGAACCGGCGGCCCTACTGTAGATGAAGAAAGAGAAACCTCAGCAGAAGGAATCTTTGGGTGTGGAAATGTAGTACATGTCTATGATTTGGTAGACGATGTGACCAAAAGTGCCGAACTCGCAGGGCGATCTGTCGCCAGATATGTTAAAGAACAAACTGAAAGGAGAGATAGGAAATTATCCATCAAAGCTGGAAAAAATGTGGCTTATACGGTCCCGCAACATGTAGAAAAGATTAATGAAGAACCTGTAGAAGTTTTCTTTCGGGTTGAAAAAGAAAAACAAGAAGCTAAAACACAAGCACTGGCAAACGGCGAAATTTTAGAAGAAAAATCGAAAAGAGTCGTAAAACCCCCTATTATGGAAAAAATCTCAATCTCTAGAGAAACACTTCCGGAAAAAGGTGAAATACTAATTCAGGTGGGTGAACAATGAGTGAAAAAGAAAAACACACCTTCACCTGCATAAACTGTCCCATGGGGTGCACAATCGAAGCTGTAACAAGAGGAGATGAACTCATAGAAATAGAAGGAAACACTTGCAAAGCAGGAGAAAAATACGTGAAATCCGAATTAAAAAATCCCACCCGAGTACTGACTAGTACGGTTAAAGTAAAAAACGGAATTCTACCTAGAGTACCGGTCAAGTCAACAGAGGAACTTCCGAAAGGAAAAATTCTAGACTCTGTAAGGAAACTAGACGATATAGAACTAGAAGCTCCAATAGATATACATCAAACCGCTATAGAAAATATTTTGGACACAAGAATAAACATAGTAACAACACGCCCGCTGCCAAAAGAAGATGATAAAAATGAAAATAGAAACCATTTATGAAAGCCCGCATGACGAAAAGGACAGAGAAGAAATCTCAGGAAAACTAGAGAGTAGAATAGGGTCAGAAAACGTCTCAATCAAACCCGCAGATAGGTTCTCCTCCTCCCACGGATTCTGGATGATTGCTGAAAGCTGGACGGTCAAAGAAAAAATCCCTGCCCTACCAGATGCTGTCGTTTGGCCAACCAGCACTAGTGACGTAAAAGAAATTCTTGAATATGCAAATGAAGAAAAAATCCCAGTAATACCATACGGCGGAGGTTCCAATGTTTTAGGAAATCTAGTAGCTAGAAGAGGCGGTATAAGCCTAGACCTGAAAAGAATGAACGAAATAATCAAACTCGACGAAACTAATCAAAAAGCCACAGTACAAGCCGGAATGAACGGAATGAACTTCGAACAAGAATTAAGACGAAAAGGATACACCACAGGCCACGCCCCACAATCACTCTACTGTTCAGCCGTCGGAGGTTGGCTGGCTACAAACGCAACAGGACAATTCTCCACAAAATACGGCGGTATCGAAGAAATGGTTCTAGGACTGGAAGCAGTTTTACCAACCGGGGAAATAATCAAAGGGAACTTATCCCCCCGCCGTTCTACTGGTCCCGAAATATTTCCCCTTTTCATAGGTTCTGAAGGTACTTTAGGAACAATCACAGAAACTACTTTAAAAATACACCCGGAACCAGAAGGGAGATATCTTACTTCTTTCCTTTTCGAAGAGATTAGCGATGCTCTTACCAGTGTCCGAACCATGATGAGAAAAGACTTGAGACCAGCAGTCATCAGAATTTATGACGAAATCGAAACTAAACGACATTTTTATGATTACCCGGAAGCAGAAGACAAGATAATGACTGTTTTCGTAATAGAAGGTAACGAAAAAGTGGCTGATGAAGAGAAAAAAGAGTGTGAAAAAATCTGTTCAAAACACGGCAAACATATGGGAGAGAATCCAGTTGAACACTGGTTAGAAACAAGATTCGACGTTTCAGAAACATCCGAATACCCC
>CAYSUV010000039.1:0-8764 GCA_964434275.1 Hadarchaeota archaeon (SeqCode)
CATTGTCAACACTGTGAGGGCAGGCGACCATGGGCTCAACTTCGCTAGCGTCATAAATAAGCTTGTCAGAATATTCAGCATCTTCGTCAGGAGAAACAAGAGAATACTCTTCACTAGTTCTACCTTCGAAATATTTCTCTGTTTTTTCATCAGCAGGGATTATTGCTGTTTTAGCTCCCATCTCGACACCCATATTACACATGGATAGTCTTCCAGGAATCCCGATTTTTCCGACTCCTTCCCCTCCGAATTCGATGGCTTTGTAGATTGCTCCGTCCGCTTTAATATCTCCGATGATTTTTAGGATAAGATCCTTAGCCATAACTTCTTCACTCAAATCATTTTCAATTATTACTTTCAACGATTCTGGCACCTTGAACCAGAGTTCACCTTCAGTAAAAACGGCTGCCATGTCGGTAGACCCTATACCTGTGGCGAAAGCTCCGATAGCTCCATAAGTACAAGTATGAGAATCAGCCCCTACAATTAAATTACCAGGGAGAGCATGACCTTTTTCTATCATTAATTGGTGACAAACACCTTCAAAGTTATCATAAAGATTTTGAATATTTTCCCCACCTGCAAATTCTCTGAGTTCATCCTGATCATTGGCAGCCTCAATGGTAGTTGGTGGGGCCTGATGGTCGAAAACTATTGTGATCTTGTCTGGATTCCAAACGTGTTCCACGCCGATTTCTTTTAATGCGTCGACAGTTAGGGGTGCTGTTATGTCATTGACCATAGCTTTATCTATTTCGCCTCTGACAACTTCTCCCGGAGTTACTTTTTCTTTATCAGCTTTTTCTGCAAGTATTTTTTCAGCTATCGTCATTCCCATTTAATACAGCTCCTTTGTTTGCTGGTCCTACCATCTTTGAGTAAAGCTCTAAATAACCACCTTTAAATTTAGGTTCCGGAGCTTCCCAATCATCTAACCTCTCTTCAATGACAATATCATCAACCAAAAGCTCCAGCTTGTTTTTCTCTACATCAATGGAGATTTCATCACCTTCTTCAACAATAGCGATCGGGCCTCCATTTGCAGATTCTGGGCAGACATGACCGATTGCTAGACCGCGAGTTCCGCCTGAGAATCTTCCGTCTGTGATTAAAGCCACGGAGTCTATCAGTCCCATACCTGCAATCGCTGAAGTTGGTCCTAACATTTCTCGCATTCCTGGTCCCCCTTTTGGTCCTTCGCCTCTGATTACAACGACTTCTCCAGGGTTTATCTTATCATTGAGTATTGCTTCTTCTGCGTCTTCTTCACTTTCAAAAATGCGGGCGGGGCCTTGATGTTGGAGCATTTTTTCGCTGACTGCTCCGTGTTTTACGACTGCGCCTTGGGGGGCGAGGTTTCCTTTTAGTATTGCTAGTCCGCCTGTTTTGTGGTAAGGGTTTGTGAGGGGTTTGATTATTTCGTCGTCTTTTATTTTCGCGGTTTTGATGTTTTCTTGGAGTGTTTTTCCGGTGACTGTTTTTGTTTTCGAGTTTAGGTGTTTTTCCAACCTTTTTAGAACTGCTTGAATTCCTCCTGCGTTTTCTAGGTCTATCATCATGTGGTCTCCTCCAGGTCTTAGGTTTGTGATGTGAGGGGTTTTTTTACTGATTTTATCGAATTTTTCTAGTTCTAGTTCTATTCCCGCTTCTTGAGCTATAGCTGTTAAGTGGAGTACAGTGTTCGTGGAACCTCCTAAAGCCATATCCACCATGATTGCGTTTTCGAATGATTCTTCTGTCAAAATGCTTGTAGGGGTTATACCTTGTTTTAAGACTTGGATTATTTGTTTTCCTGCTTTTTTCGAGATTTTTTTCTTCTTATCATGCACCGCGTGAGCTGAGGCAGTGCCGGGCAGCGACATGCCCAAAGCTTCGGTCAGACAAGCCATTGTGTTAGCTGTGAACAATCCAGCGCAAGAACCTGGCCCGGGACAAGCTGAATTTTCGATTTCTTTCGCTTCTTTTTCTGTAAGTTTTCCTGATTTTACCTCTCCTAAAGCTTCGAAAGTGCTGATGACATCAAGCCTCTCGTTTTTCCACTCTCCTGGAAGCATAGGTCCGCCGGTGACCATTATAGACGGAATGTCGATCCGAGCTAGAGCCATAAGCATTCCCGGGACGATTTTATCACAAGAAGAGAGAGCTATAACACCGTCAAATCTCTGACCTTCCACCATAGCTTCTAGACTATTTGCAACGATTTCACGAGAAGGTAAAGAATATCTCATACCATGAGTACCCATACCGATACCGTCACACATCCCAATAGTTTGAAATTGTAGAGGCGTTCCTCCAGCTTCTCTAACCCCTTCACACACTTTTTCCCCTAACTCATCCAAATGAATATGACCAGGAACAATCTGATTCCAAGAATTCGCAACAGCAATCAACGGTTTTTCCAAATCTTCATCCTTCAAACCGCTGGCCTTAAAAAGCGCTCTTTTGGCCATTGCTTCTAAACCTTCAGTAACTTCCTTACTTCTATGTTTTTTCAAAGAATCGCCCTAAAAACAAAGTAAATTTGAAAATTATTCTTCTCCAATTTCAGCCCAATCTCGAATTTCTTTACCAATTTTTTCTATGAGGTGGTTTTTTCCTTCCTCTCTCATTTTTTTGAGATTTGGTGCACCCTTTTCGTTTTCTGTAATCCATTCTCTGGCGAAGGACCCGTCTTCAATATCGTCTAGCAAATCTCTCATCTTCTCACGAGAATGGTCGTCGATAACTTCCGGTCCTCGAGTTCTGCCTCCGTATTCGGCTGTGTTGCTGACGGATCTCATCATTCCTTCAATTCCTCCTTCTTGAATGAGGTCTACGATAAGTTTTAACTCGTTTAAACATTCAAAATAAGCTACTTCTGGTTGATACCCTTCTTCGACAAGAATTTCAAAACCTGCTTTGATTAGTGACGATACGCCTCCGACCAGTACTGATTGTTCTCCGAAAAGGTCTGTTTCGACTTCTTCTTCAAAAGTTGTCTCTATCACTCCAGCTCTTGTCAAACCTATAGCTTTCGCCATCGCTAGAGCTTGCCCCATGGCTTTTCCGCTGGGATCTTGCGCCGCTGCTACTAATCCTGGAACTCCCGAGTCTTCTTTATAAGTCTTTCTTACTGTCGGACCTGGGGCTTTCGGGGCGACCATTATTACATCATCATTTCTAGGTGGTACAATTTCTTTAAAGTGAATGTTGAATCCGTGACTAAAACCGAGAGTTTTTCCTTCACCCATGTGCGGTGCTATCTGTTCGTTATAAATATGTGCTTGGACTTCATCTGGAATAAGCATATGAATGATATCTGCTAATTTCGCAGCTTCCGGGATTTCATAAACATCAAAATCATCATCTTTTGCTTGTTCCCAAGAAGAACCACCACCTCGAACTCCGATTATTATGTCACAACCAGAATCCCGCAAATTTTTCGCTTGAGCTTCCCCCTGATTGCCGTATCCGATTATAGCGATAGTTTTACCCTCTAAAACCTTCAGATTAGCATCTTCATCCCCATAAATCTTAGCCATTAATTACACCACGTTTAAATTCGTCAGACAACTTATTTAAATTATTATTTAGCTTCTTCTTCCCGGTCAAACTTTTTAGAAATGTAAACTTGGCCGGATCGTGCGACTTCCTCAAAAGTTTTCGGGCCTAAGTCTTGGATAACTTTTTCGATTCGGTTGTGGTCTCCGTGTATTTCTGCTATGACTGCGTCTCCTTGGACTTCTAGTATTCTTCCTCCGATTTCTTCTATTCTGTGGAGTGTTTCTTCTTTTTTTTCTCCTTTCAGGGGTTTTGTTTTAAGCAGAGCTATTTCTCGAACTATGCTGGTTTCTCCTCTGAGCGGGTTTACTTTTTTGACTTGTTCTAATCTTTCTAACACTTTTTGGAGAAAGTCTGCCATTCTTTCGTCTGCTTCGAATAAGATTATGATTCGAGCGTCTCCGGAGGGTTCGAGACCTACTGTTATGGAATCCATATTGACTTGTCTTCTTGTGTATGCTCTGGCTATCCTCATCATCACTCCGGGCTCGTTTTTACACAATATTGAAAAAACATGATTATTCATTGTTATCACCTATGTCAACATCTCGTCAAGTTTTCCTCCAGCCGGTACCATCGGAAGAACATGTTCATCAGGATCTATAATTATGTCTAGGACAGCAGGTTTTCCTGAGTCGAGAGCCTCTTCAAGTTTCGGAGCTATTTCACTAGGTTTTTGTATCCTATTTCCATAAGCTCCATAAGACTCTGCAAGTTTTACAAAATCTGGTGAACTTCCAAGATAAGTCTCAGCCCTTCGCTCATCATAAAAAATATCTTGCCACTGTTTCACCATGCCAAGATATTCATTATTAAAAATCGCGACAATCACAGGAATATCATTCTCAACCACAGTCGCTAATTCTTGCGAATTCATCAAGAAACTACCATCCCCCGCAATATCCACCACCTGATTTTCAGGACAACCGACTTTCGCCCCGATCGCCGCAGGAAATCCAAAACCCATCGTTCCCAAACCACCAGAATTAATAAACTTCCTAGGCTCTTTCATCTCATAAAAATGAGCGGCCCACATCTGACATTGGCCGACTTCGGCTGTGATTATGGCTTCTTCGTTCAGAACTTCCATGAAGTCTTTTATCACTCGTTGCGGTTTGATCGGCGTTTCGTCATAATCCATTTCAGGTTCGAATTTGTCTTTCAGTTTGTCTAATCTTTCGTTCCATTCGTCTGAGTGTCTTGTGATTGAATTATCGTCGATGTATTCTTTCATTCTGTTCAGAGCTGTTTTAGCGTCTGCTTTAACGGGAACTTCGACATGAATATTTTTACCGATTTCTACAGGGTCGATGTCGACATGAATGATGTCAGCTTTAGGCGCGAAATGTTTTATATCTCCTGTTTGTCTATCGTCAAATCTTACACCTATACCCAAAAGCACATCACATTCGGAGATGGCAATATTAGCGCTCATCCTTCCATGCATTCCCATAATTCCCAAGGCCAAGGGATCATCTTCAGGGATAACACCTTTCGCCATGGTAGAAGTGACGACTGGAATATCTAACTCCTTAGCAAACTCTCTCAATTCAGGCCAAGCTTTTGATTTGACTACTCCTCCACCTGCAAAAATCAAAGGTTTGCTCCCATTGGCTAGCAATTCTGTGGCTTCTGCGATAGTCTCTTTATCCGGCTCAGTTTGAATTTTTTTGTCATAAACTGCTTCGGTAGGGATTTCAACATCAGCTTCGTTGTTTTGAACGTCTTTTGGAAAGTCGATATGTACCGGGCCGGGTCTTCCGGTTGTTGCGACTTTGAAGGCGTAGTTTACTCTTTCTGGGATTTTTGATTCGTCTCTCAGCATGAAGTTGTGTTTCGTGTTTGGCAGCATGGTGCTTAGGATGTCTGCTTCTTGGAATGCGTCGACTCCTAGCAGGTGTTTGGGGACTTGTCCTGTTATGGCTATTACTGGTGAACTATCCATTAGTGCGTTGGTGATGCCGGTGGTTAGGTTGGTGGCTCCTGGTCCGGAGGTGGCCATGCAAATACCTGGTTTTGATGTGACTCTCGCGTAAGCATCTGCTGCGTGAGCAGCGGCTTGTTCGTGTCTGGTTAGTATGTGTTCGATTTCTTCTTGTTCGTGAATGACGTCATAAACATCAATCATTGCTCCTCCAGGAATTCCGAATATATACTCTACTCCTTCTTCTTTCAATGATTCTATCAGTGCTTCGGCACCTGTCATTTTTGTCATTTTTAATCATCTCACGCTATGGATTTTTATTAAAGCATTATTTATAAGTAAGTCTTGTTTTTTTAGTTTTCCTTTTTCTGAAAATATTGAACAAATGTTTTTTCAGAAGTATTTCTCGATTTCAGAGCGTCTAATAAGTTGTTACTGATTTTCGTAGCACTTTCTCTATTCACCCATGAAGTGTGAGTCAGGTTATAATGTTAATTGAAAAGTATCATCTAATGAGGTTCACGAGGGGATTCTTGCCAGTACCGTCACTCTATACTTCCTCTGACCATCATCTGTTTCACCCACCAACTCTGAAGAATGCTCTAACTTTGCTCCGTACTTGTTTTTCAAAAACCGGCCTAACTCTTTAGCGACGTCGGAGGAACTTGTGTAAAGGTTTATCCCGCCGTGTTTTTCTTTTATTTTTGAAACGAATTCTTCTCGATTTTTTCCAAAAACTTTCATGAATCTTTCTTCTAGGGTTTTGAAAATTTTTCTAAGTCTCTCTTTCGAAATTTCGTTTTCTCCTCTTACTTGTAGCAACGCCTCGTAGTATCCCGTTTTTTGCTTTTTACAAACTTCGCAAGTAGTTTTGGATATTTTTACTTTAGATTTTGTTTGATCATGGAGCGGTTTTTCCGTGTTGAAAAACTTAGCCCAAACTTCTAATCTCACTAATATATCCTCTCTTGATACGTATTCGGCATCGAAACTGATGTCGACTCCCTCAGAATCTTCGAAATCTTCAAACCGAATACCTTCAGCACTCTCCTGTAAAACTTCAACTTCCGAAGAAACTAGCTCCTTAGCAGCTTCCAAATATTCAGATCTAGGAGCACCCGAAATATCGTGAAAAGAATTTTTCAAAAGATAACCTCCGCAAGTAGAACAAACCTCTAAAACCAACTCATCAGGAACCCTAACCAACCGATTTTCAGAAAGGTAACACTCAGGACACAAACCTTCGATTAACGATCCCTTCTCTTTTTCAAGACCTCCGCATTTATAGCAAAATTTTTCGATGATATCAATCCAATTGGTTTAGGTAATTTGATGGTATTTAAAGTTGGAGTGAGTTTTCGTGTTCTGAACTAAAGGGACAATATAATTTTCTAAATTTTGAAATCTTATTTTTTCCCTGTTAGAGAAAGGTATTTTTAAGGAGTTGCCATTTGAGCGTGCGGAATTCCATCGATTTCCAAAACCCTCTCGGAATTTATATAACCAGCTTCAATAGCATGTTTTATGATCGAACCTACTAGATTTGCTATCGTTGCTTTTTCAAGAGCTTCAAGACACTCCTCCACTGTTACCTCTTTACCTTCGTAAAACTCCCGATTAACTTTGAGTTTAAAATCCTCATCCTCAAATTCTTCACCGAGAAGCTCCGAATCACAAATCGCTACTACCGTTTCTTCATTTCTCTGCCTAACGTTCAGTTGCGGCATTTATATTCCCTTTATTGAGGAACGAGCTCCGCAAGCCTCGCACTTCAACATCTTAACCCGGCCTTCTTTCACCATTTCGGTGTCTGGTCTTCCGCACTCTGAGCAGAGGACGTATTCTTCTGTGTAATTCTCGATTCTTTCTTGAACTTCGTTTTTTCTGAATTTTCCTTGGAAGACTCCTTTCGCTCCTTCTCTGTTTCCTGCTGTTCCTAGTTCGTTCAACAAGTATTTCATGAGATGGTCCGGGTTTCGCCCGAGATCATCTGCTATAGATTTTAGATTTTTCAAAGTTGTTCTGTTTCCTGATACGTCGATGTCTGCTTTTGGTATTTTGAACCGGGTTTCTTCCTTTGTTGACTCTGGTATTTCGTCAAGTGCTCGGTCTAATAATTCTTCATAATCTTCCGACATGTTATCCCAATCTTTTGAACTTTCCTGCTATTGGTTCGTATACTTTATCTTCATTTAATAATGCGCCTATAATCTCTTCCGTTTTAGAAGCGTTTTCCTCGATTTCATCGGCTAAATCCGAAATATCCGCTCCGTCTTCCCCCTCTAACTTATCTAATGCCAAAAGAAGTTTCTCCTTCTCCTCTTCAGAAGCTTCTGGTCCCTCTTCCTCTTCGTTTTCCGTTGGTTCTCCAAGTTCTTCTACAGTACCAAGTTTTTCAGGTTCGCCTTTTTGGTTTATTTCTTTTTCAGAGGCGGGAGCGATTTCAATTTCTTCGGTTTTCATTCCTGTTTCTTCTTCCTCTTCTTCGAACTCAGGTTCAATTCCTTCTTCGAGTAATTTTTTTCTTTTTTCCAAAATTTCGAGTTCTCTAACTAGTTCCCAGTTCGGGTTTTCGACCGCTCTAATAATTTCAGGAACTAAGTGTATCTCTCCCTCGTACTCTCGAACTTTACCGATCACGTTTACCAACTCTCCCACTTCGAATTTTTTCATTTCTTCAACATCTTCGGACCATGCCTTAGCTCGAATTGTTTCGGACCCATCATCTAGATGTATTGTGGCGTAACCACCGTCGTCTCTTACAAAAGTGTCGACTATTGTTGCCATTATGTTGACTCTCAGAAGTTGTTCGTTCCAAGGTGTTTCTAAGTAGTTAGGTTCTCCTTCTGGTGTTTGAGTATAATTTCCCTTCACCAAATCTTCAATCTTTACTTTTCTAGCGGTCGATCTCATAACCATCCAAACTATAATCAAAGTTCTTAGGACTTAAGTGGCTTCCTACATTCATGAAAGAAAACGGGCAAAACTAAACAAGTTAAAGAACCTTCAATCATTGAAATAAGGATAACATGGTTAAAATCACTGGAAATTTCGGAAAAAAACACGTGCTAATCACTGCAGGATTAGGTGAGATAAAAAACATTGAGAAAAAAATTGAAAAGCTGAATCAGATCGATAAAAAATATAACACAATCAGCCAACTTTTCGATGCATCGACAATAGCTGGAAAGAATCATATCTATCATGCCTCGAAATTAGCTCTTGAATCTCTTGAAAGCGGAAAAGCTTTTGCAAATTCTTCCTCTATCGAGTTAACTTGTTGGGTTGCAGGGTTGAGAC
>CAYSUV010000040.1:0-8599 GCA_964434275.1 Hadarchaeota archaeon (SeqCode)
CGTTAGAGGTGAATTAGAATGTCGGCTAGACCGGAAGCTAATGTTGCTGAGTGGAAACGAGAATTAGTTCAGGGTTTGAAAGGAAAGTTTTACGATTATCCAGCTGTAGGTATACTTAGTATTTCTGGAATTCCAGCTAGACAATTTCAACAAATAAGAGATAAGTTGAGAGGGAAAGCGGAGATTAAGGTAAGTAGGAAAGTTTTGCTCCGTATAGCGATTGAAAAAGCTAGCGAAGAGCATGAAGGGCTTAAAGAATTAGCAGAATATTTGGAAGGGCCTAGTGCTCTGGTTTTTACTAATATGGATCCTTTCAAACTTAGAAAGTTATTGGAAGAAAATAGGACAACAGCTCCTGCGAAACCTGGTATGGATGCTCCTGACGATATTGTGATTCCAGAGGGGGATACTGATTTTTCTCCAGGCCCGGTAGTTGGTGAACTGCAAAGTGCGGGTGTAAACGCTAGGATTCAAGCTGGTAAGGTTGTGGTTTTAGAAGATTCTAAGATTGTTGAGGAAGGAGAGCCTATTTCTGAGGAAGTAGCTGGAGTTTTGTCTCGTTTTGATATTGAACCTAGAGAGATAGGTTTTGAACTGACGGCGGCTTTTGCTGATGGGACTGTGTTTCCAGGTGAGGTTTTGGATGTTGATGTTGATGAAAAATTGGAGGAGATTAAGACGGCCTCGTTGAATGCTTTAAAACTTTCATTGGCTGTGGATTTCCCGACAACTAGGACGGTTCAGATTAAGATTGGGGAAGCTTCTTCCAAAGCTAAAAATCTTGCGTTTAATGCTACAATTTACACTTCCGAGATAGCTCCACAACTATTAAGCAAAGCAAAATCCCGGGGGTTATCTTTGGCTTCCGCAATAGGTTCTAAAAACCCCGAAGCTCTTGGCGAAGAGTTGAGTGAGATAATTTCTGCTGAGGAAGCAGCAGAGGAGGAGAAAAAGGAAGAAGAAGAGCAGCGAAAGGAAGAAAAGGAGAAATCCGATAAGGGAGCAGAGGATAAAAAAGAAGAAAAGGAAGAAAAAGAAGAAGGTAAAGAAGAAGCCACAGCAGGTCTGGGTGGTGTATTTGAATAACGGAGGTGTTATGAAATGGAATACGTATATGCCGCACTGATGCTAAATTCGGCTAATCAAGATGTTAGTGAAGAAAATATTTCAAAAGTTATAGAAGCTGCAGGTGGCGAAGTAGACCAAGCGAGAGTTAAAGCTTTGACAACAGCTCTGGAGGATGTTGATATCGAAGAAGCTATTGAATCGGCCGCTATGCCTGCTGCGCAACCGGCTCAAGCACCGTCAGTTGAGGAAGAAGCGAAAGCCGAAGAAGTAGAGGAAGAGGAAGAAGCGAAAGCCGAAGAAGAGGAAGAAGCGGCGGAAGAAGAAGAGGAAGAAAAAGAAGAAGGAGCAGCTGGATTGGGAGACCTATTTGAATAAAGCCCGCTTTCTCATCTTTCTGTTATTTATCACCAAAGGAAAGCTCTTTTACCGACAACTAACCACTTGCTCACTTGGGGATTCATATGAGTAATATATATGAGGTTGAAATATTTCAGGAAAAGGATTTTCACAAAAAGGAATGTAAAAAATGCGGGAGAACATTTTGGACTCTTGACACAGATCGAGATACTTGTGGGGACACCCCTTGTGATGAATATACCTTTATAGATAATCCTCCAATTCAAAAGGACTATACTCGATCCGAGATGGAAAAAGAATTTCTTTCTTTTTTCGAAGAAAAAGACCACTCGCCTATATCCAGATATCCTGTGGTTGCGAGATGGCGTGATGATATTTATCTAACCATTGCTTCGATAGCGGACTTTCAACCTTGGGTGACTAGTGGAGAAGCTCCCCCACCTGCTAATCCTCTTGTGGTTAGTCAATCAAGCATTCGGTTAAATGACATAGATAATGTCGGGAGATCAGGCAGGCATTTTACACTTTTCTTCATGGGTGGTCACCATGCGTTTAATAGCGAGGATAATCCGGTTTATTGGAATGATAAAACTGTAAGGTATTGTCATGAGTTTCTAACCGACCGCCTTAAGATAAATCCGGCTGAAATAACATATGTAGAAGATTTTTGGTCTGGAGGTGGAAATGCTGGAGAAGACTTTGAAGTAAATGTGAAAGGATTGGAACTTTCAACATTAGTTTTTATGCACTATGGTATGGAAAATGGGAATAGGTACGAGCTTCCACTTAAAATTGTTGATACTGGTTATGGAATAGAGAGATTGGTCTGGGCTTCTCAAGGGACTCCAAATAGTTACGAAGCGATTTTTGGTTCTGTGGTTTCAAAATTAAAGGATTTGGCTGGAATCTCTCCTCCTTCAAAGGATGTGCTTAGCAAGCATTCGAAACTTGCGGGTTTGATGGACATAGAGACTGGACGTGATTTGGGAATGCTTCGTTCGGAAGTTAGTGAATTGACAGGTATAGCTGAAGAGGAATTGAGTGATATGATGGAGCCACTGGAGAATGTGTATGCTGTAGCTGATCATTTGCGTTGTTTAGCTTTCATGTTTGGTGACGGAATAACTCCAAGCAATGAGGGTGGCGGTTATTTGTCTCGGTTGGTTCTACGAAGGACACTTCGTTTGATGAGGGATTTGACGCTTGATGAACCTTTGGCGGAGTTAATGGATATGGAATTGGATTATTTGGAGTCAGATTTCCCGCAGTTGAGTGAGAAAAGAGATCATATATTAGAGGTGGTGAGCTTGGAAGAGGATAGGTATCAAGAGACTCTGAATCAAGGAGAAAGACTTGTCAGTAGAATATCTTCTTCTTTGAAAGAAAAAGGTGAAAATAGAATACCGGATGATAAGTTAATAGAACTTTATGATAGTCATGGTTTGCCTCCCGAAATAGTTGAAGAAATTGTTGAAGGAGAGGGAGTGGAGGTAGATGCTCCCGAGGATTTCTATATGCGGGTCGCGGAGTCACATTCGGAAGCGGATGAGAAAGAAGAAAAAGAATCTAAAATACCTTCTCACTTTGATATAGGAGAATTATCACCCACTGAACTGGTTTATTACGAGGCTCCTTACAAAAAAGAGTTTGAAGCTGAAATAATTTGGAAAAAAGAAAACTACTTGGTTTTGAATCGGACAGCATTCTTCCCGGAAGGGGGGGGACAACCTGCAGATGAGGGTTTTCTAAAAGTTGGAGGTAAGAAATTTGGGGTTGAGGATGTTCAAAAGGAGGACAATGTGGTTTTCCATAAAGTAGATTCGGAAGGGTTAGAAGCGGGACAAAAAGTTGAAGGTAAAATAGATTGGGAAATCCGAGGTGCGTATATGCGTCACCATACAGCTACTCACATCCTACTAGGAGCTTTGAGAAACTTGTTAGGCACTCATGTTTGGCAGCACGGGGTTCAAAAAGGTAAACAAAGCTCCAGGCTAGATATTTCTCACCATAAACGAATTACAGATGAAAAGCTCCAAGAGATAGAAAAGTTGGCGAATAAGATTGTTTTTCAAGATAGAAAAGTTGATTCTTTCTGGATGGAGAGAAACAAAGCGGAGAAGGAGTATGGACACTCACTTTATCAAGGTGGTGTTGTACCAGGAAAAGAAATTAGAGTTGTAGATATAGAAGAATGGAATGCTCAGGCTTGTGCTGGAACTCACTGCACTAGGACTGGAGAAGTTGGATTAATAAAGATAATAGGAAGAGAAAGAATTCAAGATGGGGTGGAGAGACTTATATTTGCCTCGGGCGAGTCTGTTCTTGCAGCTATACAAGAGCAAGAAGAAAAAGTAAAAAAAGCATCAAAAATACTTAGAACTCCCACCGAAGACTTGGATGAAGCAGTACAAAAGCTCTTCAAACAATGGAAAGAGGCCAAAAAGGAAACTGATACTCTCAAAACCCGCTTAGCTGATCTACAAGCTGAAAAGTTGGTGGATAGCTCCGAACAAGTCGGTGATTTTAGGTTAATTGCGGAAGAGTTAGAATATGGAAGTACTGACGAGCTCATTCAGATAGGGGAGAAGTTAACTGAGAAAAATAAAAATATGATAGTAATCTTAGCCACAGCAAATGATAATGCAAGTTTGATTGTTATGTCCGGTGAAAAAGCTGTTGATGAAGGTTTAAATTGTGGAGAAATTGCTTCACAAGCTTCTGAAATTCTTGGAGGGGGTGGAGGAGGAAAGCCTTCTGTCGGACAGGGCGGTGGTCGAAAAGTGAAAAACCTTGATGAAGCTATTAAATCTGCAATTGAAAGTTTTGAGAAACAGATAGGTGAAGATTGAATGGTTGATTGGGAAAAAATAGATGAAAAATGGCAAGAAGCTTGGAGAGAGGAAGAGATTTTTGAAGCAGAACCATCAGACGATCCAAAATTTTTTCTGACAGTAGCCTATCCATACGTTTCCGGCCCTATCCATGTTGGGCATGCTCGTACTTATACTGTTCCTGATACTATTGCACGGTATAAACGGATGCAAGGGTATAATGTTCTGTTTCCTATGGCTTTTCATTATACTGGTACTCCTTTGGTCGGGGCATCGAAAAGGGTGGAGAATAGGGATGAGGGTTTCTTAGAGACCTTGACTGGGTTGTATGGTGTGGAAGAGGATGAGATTTCTAATTTTGAAGATCCTCGTTATTTTGGTGATTATTTCGCCAAGAAAAGTAAGCTGAGTTATAAGAAGGGTATGAAGATGTTAGGTTATTCTATTGATTGGAGGAGGGAGTTTAGAACTATCGATGATAGTTATAAGAAGTTCATTACTTGGCAATATCACAAATTGATGGATTTGGGGTTAGTCACTCAAGGTGAACATCCGGTTAAATGGTGTCCGAACGATGAGAATCCTGTAACTGACCATGACTTGTTAGAAGGGGAGGGGGTTAATATTGTTGATTACTCTCTATTGAAGTATAGATTGGATGAGTATGTTCTCCCTGCTGCTACTCTTCGGCCTGAAACTGTTTTTGGGGTTACTAATCTTTGGTTAGATCCTGAGGCGAATTACGTAGTGGCAGAGGTTGGGGATGAGAAATGGATTGTTAGCGAAAGAGGGTTGGAAAAACTTAAGAATCAGAATTTTGATGTTGGGGAAGTCTCAAAATTTCAAGGACAATTGATAGGAAAAAAAGTAAAAGCTCCCATTATCGATAAAGAAGTTCCTATTTTACCTGCGGATTTTGTGGATCCTGAGAACGCGACAGGTGTTGTTTATTCTGTCCCCGCTCATGCACCTTATGATTATATAGCTTTGAAAGAGCTTCAAGAAAATCCTGAAAGATTAGAAGAATTCGGTATTGATTCGGAAGAAGTGAGAGAAATAGAACCAATTTCTTTGATTAAAGTCTCTGATTATGGAGAGTCTCCGGGGGTGGACACAGTAGAAAGAGAGAACATAACAAGTCAGGAGGATTCCAGACTTGAAGAAATTACCGAAGAGGTTTATCAAAAAGAATTCTCTAGTGGGGTAATGCGGGATTGGGTTCCTGAGTATAAGGGAATGCGTGTAAAAGAAGCGAAGGATGAGGTTCATAGAGACCTTGTGATTAGAGATGAGGGGGGGCAAATGCACGAGTTTTCAGAGAAACCTGTTATTTGTAGATGCGGTACCAAATGTTTAGTAAAAATAGTTGAAGATCAATGGTTCCTTGACTATTCTAACCAAGGATGGAAGGAAAAAGCCAAAAGATGTCTTTCGGATATGGATTTAATCCCTCCCGAAACAGAAGCTCAGTTTGAATACACGATAGACTGGTTAAAAGAATGGCCTTGTACTAGGAGAGTTGGGATGGGAACTCCAGCGCCATGGGACGAGAGTTGGATTATAGAATCTTTAAGTGATTCTACGATTTACATGGTTTACTATACTATCGCACATATTTTGGAGGGTATAGATACTGAAAAACTGAGCGATGAGGTTTTCGACTATATATTGCAAGGGTTGGGTGACTTGGAAAGTGTAGCTGAAAATACGGAAATAGACCGAGATAAGTTGGTAGAAATGCGTGAACAAGTGAAGTATTGGTATCCGTTGGATTATAGGCTGTCTGCGAACGAACTTATAGCTAATCATCTAACTTTTCACATATTTCACCATGTAGCTTTGTTTAACCCAAATATGTGGCCTCAAGGGATAACATCGTTCGGAATGGCCTTATTGGAAGGAAGTAAGATGTCTTCTTCTAAAGGAAATATTATTCCGATTAATGAGGCAACTGAGAAATATGGTGCTGACGCGGTTAGATTATATCTGACTTCTGGGGTGGAGCCTTGGCAAGATTTTGACTGGCAAGTTCCCGAAGCGAAGGCTATGGTTAAGCATTTAGATCGTTTTTATGACTATGCTAAGAAGATAATGGAACTACCTAATGTAGAAAAACCGGAAGAGTTAGGAATGCCGGAGAGATGGTTGCTAAGCCGGCTTCAAAAGAGAATTAGAAGAACCACTGAAGGTTTGGAAAATTTTGAAACTCGAAAAGCTTCACAAAACGCTTTCTTCCTAATGATGCAAGATTTACGATGGTACATGAACAGGTCGGAGGATAATGATTCGAAAAATTGGGCACTTAGAAAAGTTCTCGATGTTTGGATAAGGTTGTTAAGTCCATTCACTCCTCATGTTTGTGAAGAAATATGGAACCAGATAGGACATGAAAGTTTTGTATCTTTAGCGGAATGGCCAGAAGTTGAAGAGGAATATTTTGATGAGATAGCTGAATTTAATGAGGATTATTTAGAGGCTGTGAAAGATGATATTAGTCAGATTTTGGATGTAACTGAAATTGGCGAACCTGAAAAGATAACCCTCTATGTAGCTAAGGGCTGGAAAAGAAGAGCTTATAAAATTGCTTTGGGGCAAGTTCAGGAAGGGGAAGCTGATATAGGTCAGTTAATTGGTGAGGCGAGAGAGAAGTTATCAGATATCTCTCCAGACCAATTGGCGGATTTTTTCAAAACTGTGGTGGATGAGATTAGACAGTTACCACAGGAGAAGAAATCCATAATTTCCAGTAAGGATATTGATGAGGCTAATATATTGTCTGAGTCTAAAGATTTCCTAGAAAAACGTTTCGATGCTAGTGAGGTAGAGGTTTATGGGGCTGATGATTCAAATCGATACGATCCATCGAACCGGGCTGAACGTTCTATTCCGTTTAAACCAGCTATTCACGTAGAATAATTTTTCATTTATTTTTATTGTTCTTTTGGAGAGACCAGCCTCGACCATCGTGTTGAATTAATTCTCTATGTGGGAATGGTATTCCAATGCCATTCTCTTCAAATCTTTCTTTTATGGAAGTGATTAGTTCATGCAATGCTTCTCTCCTTTTTTTAGGAGTGGGATTATCTATCCAGAATAAAAGTTCCAGATTTACAGAACTATCACCGAGTTCGTTAACCATTGCTTTTGGAGGAGGACTTTTCGTGGTGTATTTATGGTTTTTCATCTCCTCCTCAGCGATTTCTTTAGCTTTGACCGGTTCTGAATCGTAATCTATTCCAATGGTTTTCTTAACCCTGAGTTTTCCTCTCCTAGAAATATTATTGATTGCGGAAGAAGAAACCACGTTGTTTGGAATTGACACTTCTTCCCCGTCGAAAGTTTCTATTTTCGTGTGAATAATACTGATGTCTTTTACAATTCCGGAGTATTCTGAAATTTCGATCCAATCCTCTAAATCAAAAGGTCTGGAAAACATCATCAATATCCCCGCGATAACGTTTCCAATCGTCTCTTGCGCTGCGAACCCTATAACTATCCCCATAAATCCAGCCCCCGCTAGTAAACCGGTCAATTCTATTCCCCAAGCTCCGAGTAGTACGAATAAAGCCACGATAGAGATTATGATTTGAAAAACACGATAAACTGTCTTTCGGTAATGCACTTGGACTTTTTCGTCTGTGAATTTTCTCAAGGAACTTCTAACTATCTTCATGGACAGGTAGGTAGCTATCAATATAATCAGACTGTATCCTATTTTCATCCAGAATTCACTGTTTTGGGAAAAGAAACTGATTAGACGCTCCAGGTAAGGTATTGTGATATTTTCTCCTCCACTAAACTTGGTTTTTTTTCAATAATTTAAATGCTTCACGAAAAACGTAAATTCGGTTATGGAAAAGAGCAATACTTAAGAAAGAAGGAATATATCAGTGAATCGGTATGTCAAAAGTATTGCTGATAAATCCGCCTTATCCGTTCTGGGAAGGCGTTCCAGTGTCTCTTAGCTTAACCTACCTAGGCGCAGTTCTAAAAGAAGACGATGTGGATGTTGAAGTTTTAGATTTGCTAACCTCTTCTTATTCTGAAGAAAAAGTGAAGAATAAAGTTCTAGAAATAGAACCTGAATTAGTAGGGATAACCACTGTAACAAGAACCTATCCTCAATCCTTAGAAATCCTAAAATATTGTAAAGAGGCGAAGCCAGACACTACAACAGTTATTGGGGGGCCACATGTCACTTTCACTGCTGAGGAGACTTTGGAGGAGGCGCCTTGGATAGATGTTGTTGTAATTGGTGAGGGGGAGTATACTCTTCGTGATCTTGTGAGGACTGTGTTTGGGGATAGTGATTTTTCTTCTGTTGAGGGTATTGCTTATAGGGA